>JBMYXW010000197.1:0-6034 GCA_049608825.1 Chitinophagales bacterium | reverse complement strand
GCAATTCTCCAAATTCTTATTTACATAGGTATCTTTAGCCGTTTGGCTTTTTATAAGGATAAAGCTCCTTCTTCTCCTCAAAGCCCAAAAAACACCTCTTTCTCTCCCCAAAGCTTGCCTATCTCAGTGGTGATTTGCGCTCGAAATGAGGCAGAAAATTTGAAGAAATATTTACCCCTTATTCTAAATCAAAACTACCCTCAATTTGAAGTCATTGTAGTCAACGATTCTTCAATAGATGACACTCAAATTATTTTAGAGACATTTGCAGAAAAATATTCCTGTTTAAAGACAATAAATACAGCAGGTTTGAAAAGAGACATGGCAGGTAAAAAATTTGCATTGACAAAAGGCATTGAAGCGACCCAATATGAACACTTAGTGTTTACAGATGCAGACTGTTATCCTGCTAGTCAAGATTGGATTGCCGAAATGGTGAAAAAATTTACAAAAAAAAGACAAATTATTTTGGGCTTCGGTCCTTATGTATGTCACCGAGGCTGCTTGAACAAAATTATTCAATATGAAACTTTGATGACCGCCCTTCAATACCTATCTTTGAGCTTGATGGGTTTGTCGTATATGGGGGTAGGTAGGAATCTAGCTTACCACAAATCCTTGTTTCTTGAAAACAAAGGGTTTGAAAACCATAAAGATACACCATCAGGAGATGATGACTTGTTTATCAACGAAGTCGCAACTTCTCAAAATACAACCCTCACTATTGCTCCAAAAACCTTCTGTTATTCAGAACCTCCTTTAGGTTGGCAAACATGGTTTGCTCAAAAAAAAAGACACCTGAGTACAGGGAAACACTACTCTGTATCACATAAATTAATATTAGGCACTATATCAGCCTCTCATTTTTTATTTTATGGTACATTAATTGTAGTATTGCTATCAAAATCGTTCAACTTTATCATATTTCTCCTATTTACTTTCCGTCTAATCAGCCAGTTTGTAGTCTTAAAACGGGTTTTAAAAAAGCTGAAAGTTTGCTTGTCAACTTGGCAATTTATGGTGATAGATGCTTTGTTCATCTTTTATTATGGTATTTTTGGCCCTACAATATTTTCTAAAGCACAGGTATCATGGAAGAAGTAATTGTAAACACAATCGAATCAAACACCTTGCCTTCTAATCAAAAATTAGAAGTGGATCATCTACTTTCTAAGGGAGGAGTTGCAATAAGGAATGTTTCGGTTGTTAATCCCGAAATTCAATCCACTCCTATTCACCCGACTATGACTATTACTGGTTTAATACAAGATGCAAGAACGAGCGAGCTTATTGCTGGCGCAACTATTTATCTTAAATCTCAGAAAACGAACAGTACCTTTTCCAATGATCAAGGGCGTTTTACGCTTTTGGTGGAAATTGGAAAAAAGGAAGAAGATACACTTGTGATTACCAATGCAGGTTATCAAAAATTCTCAATCAAAATGGCGATTGGAGTCGGCAAGGATTCCGACCGTTTGATTAAGATAAAAAAGAAAGTTGAGAAGACAGACCGTGCACTGAAAGATCATGAACTGGTAAAATTAGCCATTAGTGGCGACCAACGGGCTTATGGTAAGCTTATGGGACGTTATCGTGACTCGATTTACTTTATGATTCAAAAAATGGTCAACAACAAGGATGATGCGGAAGATTTGACCATTGAAGCATTTGGTAAAGCCTTCAACAATATCCATAAATACAGCCCTGATTATGCTTTTAGTACTTGGTTGTACCGAATTGCGATTAACAACTGTATCGACTTTATCCGCAAAAAACGTTTGGAAACTTTCTCTTTGGACGAACCCATGGACAATGGGGATGATGGTGGCAAAACAACCAGAGATGTACAGTCTCATGTGTTAGATCCTGAAGAAGTAATCATCAAAAAACAGCGCATTTTATTGATGCGTAATGTAATTGAAAAACTAAATATTAAATACCGTCGCTTGATTGAATTGCGGTACTTGAAGGAGCTTTCTTATCAAGAGATTGCAGAAACATTGAATCTACCTTTGGGTACGGTCAAAGCACAGCTTTTTAGAGCGAAAGAATTGTTACACAACATTTTGCAAAATTCTAAGGAGCGTTACTAAACGCAGACTTTGACAATCATAATATACCTTTGCATTTTAGAAAAAAATGGGTGTTATCGGATTTTTTCGATTAACACCCACTTTTTATTTGAATATTCCCAAGTACCTTTTTCTATAAAAAAAATCGGCAAGATGAAATTTATCACCTTGCCGATTTTTTAGTTTATATTTTTGAAGTCTCCCTTCTCACATCCTCTCTCCCACTTCAATTCTTACGCAAATCGATACTTGTTCTTCACAAAGAAACTCGCTGCAAGATATTCATTCAACAAGTTTGATTTTTGAAGATAGTTGTTCTGGTTTTTGTAGATAAACAAGCAATTTCCACCTTTGATGTTGTTGATGATGGGCTTAGATTCGGCACGAGAAACCGCAGGACATCCCCAACTTCTACCCAACCTTCCATTTCTTTTCACAAAATCGTGAGAAACATAATCCGCTCCGTGCATCACAACGGCTCTACCACGAGCATTGCTATTGAAGCCTCTTTCTACACCGTCCAAACGAAGTGAATATCCATGTTTGCCGTGATACGTTTCAGCCGTTTTGTAGAAGCCCAAGCTGCTTTGAAGTGATTGGTGTGTATTGGAGAATTTATCGGCACTCACCAAACCTGTGTTTTTGCCATGCGCTACATACGTGTAGTGTAGCACTTTTCGGGTTTTGATATCAACAATGTACAAGCGTTTTTGGTAAGAAGGCTTAGAAAAATCTACGATAGATAAGGTAGATTTATTGGCACGAATTTGGCCTTTTTGAATCATGTTGTAGTAACCTACCAATGCTTGTTTGAATACCTTATAGTTCAATTTCTTTTGCGATAATTGACAGTCGTTGTACAAGCATTTGCTGTATTCTTCAAACTGAAAACTTATTGCAGTATTGTTATTAGCAGATGCTTGTAAAGCATTGGAGAAAGAGATAGATAGAAAAAGAAAAGAAACCAAAAAACCTAAAAACCCTTTGCGACTGATTGAATACGTCATAAGCAATGTGAAGCCGTTTTTTTGTGTGATAATTACAAGTGAAATAGGGGGCTGTTAAAACAATTTAGGGTATAGAGAAATCTAAAAAGGTAGGGTTAGGGGAAAGTGCAAAATTATTGGGATATGATTTTACTATGACACAAAGTTAATATTTTTTTTCACAAAAAAATATATTTCCTCATTTTTTTTAATCCGATTAAATTTTCCTTGAAAGGTTTAATCGACTTACAATTTTTTTTTGATTTATTTCGGATTAACTTTGTTGAGCAAATAACCGATGATATGAGCAAAAATAGTTTAATCAATAAACATTACGACCACTACAAAACGGTGATTGACGACATCTTTCAAGAGTTGCATCACCTTACCTTAAATATCAAACATGAAACCCTCTCTGTCACAGTCGACAACATTCGTGCCAGACTGAATGAGCCTTTTTTGTTTGTGATTGTGGGAGAAGTGAAGGTGGGTAAAAGCAGCTTTATCAATGCTTTATTGGCTACTGGTAAAGAGGTCGCAAAGGTCGCCCCCGACCCTTGTACAGATGTGATTCAGCAGATTGTTTATTCGGAAACAGAGTCGGTTATTCCCATCAATGAATACTTGAAAAAAATCACTGTCCCTGCCGAGATTCTCAAAGAAATAGCCATTGTCGATACACCTGGTACGAACACGATTATTGACCATCACCAAGAAATAACGGAGAAGTTTATTCCTGTTAGTGACTTGATTATCTTCGTATTTGAAGCCAAAAATCCCTACCGTCAATCTGCTTGGGAACTGTTGGAGTATGTCAATAAGGAATGGCGCAAAAAGGTTATTTTTGTTTTGCAGCAGTCGGATTTGATTGAACCTGAGAATTTGGAAATCAATATGCGAGGCGTAGCACAACAAGCCAAGAAAAAAGGCATCAGTGAACCAAGCGTTTTTTCGGTTTCTGCAAAGAGGGAATTGGAGGGAGATACAGAGAATAGTGGTTTTGGGGCAATACGAGACTTCGTGAATACGACTGTTACAGGCGGAAATAATGTGCGATTGAAGGTGGAAAGTTTGTTGTCGACTTCCAAAAATATCATGGATACGATTCAGAGTGGTTTAGATGCTCGCAAAAAACAATTGAGTGTTGATACAGATTTTCGTGGTCGAGTGGATTCTCTTTTGGACAATTCAGAGAAGAAATCTTCAAAACAAGTAGATAGTATTGTGGATGATTTGTTGAGAGAATACGACAAAATCACCGATGATATTCAGCGTGATTTTGAAGGCGGTTTGGGTGTCTTTACTTTGGTCAAAAAATCGTTTATGTCCATTTTTAGCAGTGGTCAAAGTTTGGAGGATTGGCTCGAAACAATCACTACTCGATTCCAAAAAGACTTGAAGCCTGCTTTGGAGAAAAAACTGCGAACGGGTGTCAAAAACATGGCGGAAAGCATCAAACAGATGGCGGAAATCATTGACGTAGAAATCCGAAAAAGCAAAGACAACCTGTTACCGAATGCCCAACTATTTGGAGATATTGCCAACAAACGCCAAGAGAAACTGGAAAACCTGCAAACGAATGTCGAAGAGTTTATTTCTGAGACAGAAAATTTTATCAATACAGACATGTTGGAGAAAGGTTCGGCTTTGATTCCGAATATGGCAACGGGGGGCGGTTTGATGGTCGTTGGTGGGATTTTGATGAGTGTCACGAGTGCGATTGCAGTAGATGTGACAGGGGGAATTTTGACTGCGGTTGGTTTGGGAATGGCGAGTGTTTATACGATGTCAAAACGAAATGAAATTGTGGATGAATTTGAAGCGGAAATCGAAAAGGGGCGACAAAAATTGAAGGAGGAAGTGACGAATCGCTTGGTGGATTATGTGCGGGAAATTCGCACGAAGGTGGACAACAATTTCTTGGATTTTGATTCTTATATTGGTGAGGAACGCAAAAACTTGGAATCGTTTGTGGAGCAGTATCAACGCATTGATGATAAATTTGAGAAGCTCAAGAAGGATTTTGAGATATGAAAAAAATTGAAGTAACACACATAGCAGATTTAGAGAACGCTGCAAATAGTTTATTGGAATTTGCAGAAGGTGAAAAAGTTTTTGTATTTTATGGTGAAATGGGGACTGGCAAAACAACTTTTATACAACGTATTTGCAAACAATTGAAGTCCAATGATGCGGTGAGTAGCCCTACATACTCGCTTGTGAATGAATACAGTTTGGCGGATGGTAATTCTCTTTTTCACCTCGACTTGTATCGCCTCAAAGACTTGGAAGAAGCCTATAATATGGGCATTGAAGAATATCTCTATGGAGGAGATTACTGCTTGATTGAATGGCCTCAAATCATTGAACCTTTATTGGAGGGATATGTAAAAGTTGACATCAGCTTGCAGAAAAAGGAAAACCGCCTAATAACTATGACCAAAGTTCAATTTTAATTTCATTTTTAACTTGTTGAAGCCATGAGTACCAAAACCCTATATCAAAATCCTGCAATGACGGAGATGAACCTCGCAACGCAAGAAAAGTTGGCGGAGACTCATTCCAAACAAAAGAAACTTTATATTGGTGTTCCCAAAGAATCTTCTTTTCAAGAAAGCCGTGTGCCACTGACTCCCGAATCGGTTTTATTGTTGACCAACAATGGACACCGAATCGTTGTAGAGTCAAATGCAGGTTTGGAAGCACATTTCTCCGACCATGAATATTCGGAAGCAGGAGCTGAAATCACCTCCGACATCGACAAGGTTTTTCAAGCGGATACCATCATAAAAATTGCTCCCCCGACTTTGGAAGAATTGGACAGGATGAAAAGTCACCAAACAATTTTCTCACCACTCCATTTGCCTACCTTGAATATGGAGTATTTTGAAAAACTTATTAGCAAGAAAATCACCGCTTTTGCCTATGAATACATCAAAGACGAACAGGGCAATTTTCCTTTGGTGCGTGCGATTA
>JBMYXW010000196.1:0-6057 GCA_049608825.1 Chitinophagales bacterium | reverse complement strand
CAATTCTTCTACGCCTTTTCTTCCAATTTCGGAATTGGCTAACTCTCGTTCCAAAACAGCCATTTTATCGGCATTAGAACCAGTAGTGTCCAAAAACAATTTGATTTTTTCGATAGCTTCCTTTGAAATACCTCTTTTCTCCAATTCTTTGCTGACTCCGTCAATCCCTATTTTGTCGAGTTTGTCTATCGCAATGGTGATGTCCATGAATTTGTCGGCTGCGCCAATCACTTCTGCAATCCCAATCAAGACCTTGCGGTTGTTCAATCGAATCTCTGCCTTCAATTCCAACTGCGTATATACGTCATCCAAAATCTGGGTCAATTCTACCTCATTGAGCAAGGAAGTAGAACCAATCACATCCGCATCACATTGATAAAATTCACGGTATCGTCCTTTTTGAGGTCTATCGCCTCGCCAAACAGGTTGAATTTGATAGCGTTTGTAGGGGAAAGCCAATTTGTGTTGGTTCATCACCACATACCTCGCAAAAGGAACGGTCAAATCATAGCGCAAACCTCTGTCGCACAGAGAACTCACAAACTTCCTGAAGCTTTGTTCTCCAAAAGCCTTGAGGTCTGCTTTTTGTACCTTTCTACCTTGATTCATAATCCGAAACAACAATTGCTCCCCTTCATCACCATATTTTCCAGTAAGTGTAGAAAGGTTTTCCATTGTAGGTGTTTCGAGGGGCTGAAAACCATATTTTTCATACACAGCTCTAATTGTATTGACTATATAATACCGCTTTTGCAGTTCTTCTGCTCCAAAATCTCTTGTTCCTTGGGGTATGCTTGGTTTCATTGTTTTTCTGTATTAAAAATTTGGTTGCAAAAATAGTTATTAATGAGGGAATGAAAATGAAATTAGTCATTTTCATTCACCCCAAAGATTGTAATTTTGCATTTGAATAAAAATTTCAACTGTATTTGTTTCATTTTAGTTCCTTTTAGTTTTGGACTTTGAATCAAAGTAAGAAGCCAGTCAAAATTATATAGGTACTTACTTATGCTTTGGACGACCAATAGAAACGAAACAAAAAGAGTGTATTCCACACAATTATCAACACAGACAAATAAAATGGAAAAAAACGGAATCTGGCACGAAGAATGGAAAATTCCAGCCTTTATGATTGGAAATGACCAAAAAACCAACCTTACTTCAATCTGCAATATCCTTCAAAATGCGGCAGGACTTCACGCCCTACATCGTGGACTGGGGTTTGATGACATGCAAAAAATGGGGTATATATGGTTGATGAATCGCTTGAAGGTCAACATGAACAACTTCCCTGTTTGGGCAGAAAGCATTCGACTGCAAACATGGGTCAGTTCTATGCGAGGCCCTTTTTCTGACCGTCATTTCACCTTCCAAAACGACAAAGGTGAAACAATTGGCTCGGCTTCGACCTTTTGGGTAGCCGTCAATATCAAAACCCGAAAACCTGCCAGATTGAACAGCAATGATTTACCCATTTTGGCGGATAAATTGCCCGATTGTGGCAAATCGAACAAACTGTCTGTTATCACCGAATTTGACCACCGTTCTGTCTATCAAGTTCAATACAATGATTTGGATATGGTGGGGCATGTCAACAATACAAAATATGCGGAATGGATGGTGAATCATTTGGTCAATATGGAAGCAGGTTTCCGGCCTTCTCGCTTGGAAATGAATTTTTTGAGTGAAACGCTTTTTGGAGAATCTGTGGTGATAAAAAGTAAGAAATTGGAGAATGGTTTTGGATGTATGGTATTGAAGGAAAATGAAGAGACGGTGATTTGTAGAGGACGGTTTTCTTGAAAATTCAAATACAAAGCTCAAATTCAAATTCAAATGTTGGAAGACATTGTGTAAATTAGAGCCTTCAAATTAAATATAAACTAACGGTCAAACTACAATTACATGAATCCAATTCTTATTCTCTCGGTCATTGCGGCTTATTTTATCTTGCTGTTTGTCGTGTCGTGGATTACAGGACGAGACAGCAGTAATGAAGCCTTTTTTACGGGCAACAAACAATCTCCATGGTATGTAGTGGCCTTCGGAATGGTTGGTGCTACTTTATCGGGTGTTACTTTTATTTCGATTCCTGGAGTCATTGGTAATTTGGACAGTATCAATGGTGGATTTTCTTATATGCAGGTAGTGTTGGGTTATTTGTTGGGTTATTTTGTCATTGCCACGGTTTTGATGCCCTTGTATTACCGCCTCAATCTCACCTCCATCTATACCTATCTCGAAAAACGCTTTGGCTTTTGGTCTTACAAAACAGGAGCAGGTTTTTTCCTGCTTTCTCGTACCATTGGAGCGTCTTTTCGATTGTATTTGATTGCACTCGTTTTGCAGTTATTTGTATTTGATGCTTATGGCATTCATTTCATTTTCAATGTAGTATTTACACTTATTTTGATTTGGGTCTATACCATGCGAGGTGGACTCAAGACGATTGTGTGGACAGATACCCTTCAAACGACTTTTATGCTGTTGGCAGTAATGACCACAGTTTATTGGATTGGGCAAGATATGGGATTGTCGATAGGTGGTTTGGCGAGTACCATTTCAGAAAGTCAATATTCACAGATGTTCTTTTTTGAAGACATCAATGCTGGAAATCACTTCTTCAAACAGTTCTTTAGTGGTGCGTTTTTAGCCATTGTCATGACAGGCTTAGACCAAGACATGATGCAGAAAAACAACAGTTGCAAAAACATTGGAGATGCTCAAAAGAATATGTTTACCTTCAGTATTGTCCTTTTGTTTATGAATTTGTTGTTTGTATGTTTAGGCGCACTTTTATACATTTATGCCAATAGTAAAGGCATCGAATTACCAGCAAGAACTGACTATGTTTTCCCCACTTTGGCCTTGGAATATTTTCCTCCAATGGTCGGAATTATCTTCCTAATTGGTTTGATTGCAGCCGCTTATTCAAGCGCAGATTCTGCTTTGACGGCTCTCACCACTTCTTTTTGCGTCGATTTTTTGGACTTGGAAAAAAAGGCTCAAGCTCCAAATGCAGATAAAAACGCATTGAAACAAACCCGCTTCAAGGTGCATATTGGATTCACCCTTGTCTTGTTGGCGGTCATCATGATTTTCTACTACATGCTTGAACAAGATGTCATTAGCAAACTTTTTCAGGTTTCGGGTTATACCTATGGCCCGCTTTTGGGCTTGTATTCCTTTGGTTTGTTTGTGAAAAACCGACAAGTAAGGGACAATATTGTGCCTATTGTTTGTTTGGCTGCCCCTGTGATATGTTATCTCTTGAATGACAATTCGGAAGCATGGCTGAATGGCTACAAATTTGGTTTTGAATTACTTATTTTGAATGGATTGATTACCTTTATAGGTTTGTGGTTCATTTCGGAAAAAATAAAAAAATAAACTTAAAACAACAATATGTCAACACCAATCAACAATTTAGACCAGAGAGACAAAGCATGGGCAGACCTCAAAGCAGAATCTTCGTGGCGTATCTTCAAAATCATGGCGGAATTTGTAGAAGGTTTTGAAACCATGAATCGAATTGGCCCCTGTGTATCTGTCTATGGTTCTGCCAGAACAACTCCTGAACACCCTTACTACAAAAAAGCGGTAAAAGTTTCGGAGCTTTTGGTCAAAGAGGGTTATGGAATCATCACAGGTGGTGGTCCAGGGATTATGGAAGCGGCAAATTTGGGCGCACAAAATGCCAATGGAAAATCAGTAGGACTCGAAATTACTGTTCCACACGAAACCAAGCCAAACGACTATATTGATCGTGATAGATTGGTTAAGTTTAATTATTTCTTTGTGCGTAAAGTGATGTTTGTCAAGTATGCTCAGGCATTTGTAATTCTTCCTGGCGGTTTTGGTACAATGGATGAATTGTTTGAATCTTTAACCTTGATTCAAACCAAAAAAATTGAACGTATTCCGATTGTTCTTATGGGAATAGAATTTTGGGGCGGATTGATTGATTGGATTAAAGAAACTGTTTTGGAGAAACACAAGAATATCAGCCCTAAAGATTTGGATTTCTTGTATTTAACAGATGACGAAGAAGAAGCGGTTCTTTTTATCAAGAGTTTTTATGAAAAAAATCATGCTGCATTGAGACCAAATTTTTAGTTATACAATGGTGAATTTTGAATGGTGAATATTTACTTATTCATTCGCACATTAATCATTTATACGACTGACAGGAAGGGCGGCTGGCGATATATTTCTATTTCATGCGAAAACTTATATTACTTTTCATTCAAAATTCATCCTTCAAAATTCAAAATTGACTAAAAATGAACCTACATCAAAACTATCTCGAAAGCACCCTCAAACAGCTTTATTACTACAAAAGCTTGGGTAAAAAAACTTTTGACCAAATATCAGAAGAAGATATTCATTGGCAACAAAACGAACACTCCAATAGCATTGCCATCATTGTCAAACATTTGCATGGAAATATGTTGTCGAGATGGACAAATTTTTTGGAGGAAGACGGTGAGAAAACTTGGCGTGATAGAGAGGGAGAATTTGTCAATACAATCAAAGACAAACAGGATTTACTTCAAAAGTGGGAAGAAGGTTGGGCTTGTTTTTTGGGAGCAGTAGAATCGCTCG
This sequence comes from Chitinophagales bacterium, assembly GCA_049608825.1. Lineage (GTDB taxonomy): Bacteria > Bacteroidota > Bacteroidia > Chitinophagales > UBA2359 > JAUHXA01. Next base: position 1,452 of record JBMYXW010000196.1, on the reverse strand, counting down.
AACCCAAAGACATGGAACGCATTGTTTACATTCGCAATCAAGGACATACGGCATTGGAGGCCATCAATCGTCAATTGGCACATTATGCCTATCACATTGGTCAAATCGTGTTTATTGGGATTCAATTGAAGGGAGAAAATTGGAGGAGTTTGTCTATTCCTCGCAATCAATCTGCTTCTTTTAATCAGAAGAAATTTGCAGAAGAAAAGAAACGAGGTCATTTTACGGATGATTTCAAATAAAAAGAGTAGGAAGGGGCTTACAAGAAGCCCCAATCCTACTCCAAATCACTACACTCAACTCGCCCTTTAAGACGGAGTTTTTTTAAAAAAGTAACGGTTCTGTCATTTTTTTTCATTGAGTATAAATATAAAACATGTTTCGTTATAGTCTTTTTATTTTGTTGGTTTTGAACATGATTTTAAATACTAAGGTCTTTGCTCAAGAGGGAAAACCCATTATTGGCGCAAAAAGCACTGCTCTTGGAGGACAAAGCACAACCTTGAAAGATGTTTTTGCAGTGGTAAACAACCCTGCAGGCATCACCACTTTGGAAGGTATAAATGTAGGAGTATATGCAGAAAATCGTTTTTTGATTGAAGGATTGAATTTATTTGGAGTCAGTGCTGTCATTCCTACCCAAAACAGTGCCTTTGGTTTGGGAGCTACTTATTTTGGCAATGCTGCGTACAGCGAATCCTACCTTACCTTGGCTTACAGCCGTTTACTTTTCGACAATTTTAGCCTTGCAGTTGATTTTGACTACTTCAATCTTTCTATTGAAGAATTTGGTACTTCTTCTGCTTTTACCTTCGGCTTGGGGTTTCAATATACACCCTCCAAAAACATTGACATTGGTGCACATATTCACAATCCAATTCGGACACAACTGACTTCTGGTGAAAAAGACAATTTGCCGAGTGTTGTCAAAATAGGTCTGGCTTATCATCCAAAAGACGAAGGGTTTACGCTATTCGGCGAAGTGGAAAAAGACATTGACCGCTCTGCTATTTTGAAATTTGGAGTCGATTATCAATTGATAGAAAAACTTTCTTTGAGAGCAGGTATTTCGACCAACCCTGCTTATAGCAGTTTTGGTTTGGGCTTGAATTTAGGTAAAATTGTCTTGGACTTTGCCAATCGTTTTCATCCAGTTTTAGGTTATTCTCCACATGTTTCGGTGGTTTATCAGAATTAAATAGGTGGAAGGCATAGAAAACAGAAATTTTTTGTTTTCTCAAAGATGGTTTCTCGGCTTATTCCGATTTGTGGGGTGCATCTCAAATTGTCGCAAAGAGGTGTCGGTACGCTGTACCTCTTATTCATTTTTGTTATGTTATACTACAAACAGTACCAGAGCGATGCTCCTAATTGACTATTTCTCAGGAGCATCGCTCCGACACCGTTTGTAGAAATCATCAACCTAAAAAAAATCAAGGTACAGCGTACCGA
>JBMYXW010000195.1:0-6090 GCA_049608825.1 Chitinophagales bacterium | reverse complement strand
GAATTCTAATCCCTACAAGTTGAATTTGTATTTGCGCTTTGAATTTGAAGTTTCTACGAATTCTAATCCCTACAAGTTGAAGCTCCCTTGCTACCTCATAAACAACAATTCTCTATACTTAGGCAATACCCAATATTCATCTGCAATCAATAGTTCCAGTTTGCCCGATTGCTTACGCATGGTGTCAAAATGAGGCTTGACAGAATTGCAATAAGCCTTTGCACTCTCTGCAATATCTTCTTTTTCATCCGCTTCTTGATAGCATTTGACCAAGGCTTTCTGTGCAGTTGCCAATGCTTCAATGTGTTTAGAAATTTGCTCAATCACCCGAATACTTTCGGCAAAGTGTTTTTTGTTCATACCAATATCCACTCCCATTTTCACATTTTGAAGCAAAACATTCTGGTATTTCACAGCCGAAGGAATCACTTGGTTTTGAACCATTTCGCTAATCGTTCGAGATTCCACATACAGTTTGTTTTTATAAATTCCCTGCCACACATCGTAGCGTGCCTCCAATTCTCGCTGTGTATAAATTCCATTCTCGACCAATACAGTTGTTGCCTCTTTCGTTTTGAAGAAGTCGAACGCTTGAGGAGTTGTTTTTATATTGGACAAGCCTCTTTTTGCAGCCTCTTTTGTCCATTCTTTGCTGTACGTATCTCCTTCAAACAATATCCGCTTGGATTGACTCACATAACGACGCAAAACCCTCAAGATAGCCCCATCTTTCTTTTCCTTGTGCTTCTTTACCAACTCATTCACATCCTTCAAAAAAGTTTTGAGTTGGTTTGCCAACAAAGTATTCAGTATCGTAGTCGGACGAGCGCAGTTTGTAGATGCACCCACAACCCTCAACTCAAATTTATTTCCTGTATAAGCAAATGGAGCTGTTCGGTTTTGGTCGGTATTGTCCACTAATAAGTCGGGAATCTGTTTGTGCATGTCCATCCTCAACACCTCTTTTGCCAGTTCATCCAAGCCCCCAATTTTCACTTTTTTCTCAAATTCGTTGAGAACATTTTGCAGTGTAGAGCCGATAAAGACCGACATAATTGCAGGTGGAGCTTCGTGTACACCCAGCCTATCCTCATTTCCAGCCGTAGCAATTGCAGCCCTTATCAAGTCGGGGTAATCATTTGCAGCCTTGATGACATTGATAAAAAAGGTCAAGAATTGAATATTCGTTTTGGGTGTTTTTGCAGGAGAAAAAAGATTGATACCTGTATCTGTGTGCAAAGACCAGTTAAGGTGTTTTCCAGAGCCATTCAAATCTGTGTAGGGTTTTTCGTGAAACAAGACCTTCAAATGATGCCTCCTAGCGACCCTTGCCATGACATCCATCAGTAATTGATTTTGGTCGACCGCAACATTGGCAAGCGTATAGGAAACAGCACACTCAAACTGTGAAGGGGCAGCCTCGTTGTGACGTGTATTGATGGGGATTCCCAACTTGTATGCTTCTGCTTCAAAATCAATCATATAAGCATAAACACGTTCTGCAATTGCTCCAAAATAGTGATTGCTTCGTTGTTTGTCACGAGCCGAACGCCGCCCCAAAAGTGTCCTACCTGTGGCTACCAAATCGGGGCGAGCATTGTAGAGTGCGGCATCGACCAGATAATACTCTTGTTCCCAGCCCAAATGTGTACTCACCTTTTTTACACTCTTGTTAAACAACTTGCAAACTTCTAAGGATGTCTGTTCCAAAAACTCCAAAGACTTCAATAAAGGAGCTTTGTAGTCCAAAGATTCACCAGTGTAAGAAATGAAAACAGTGGGAATACAAAGAGTTTTGCCACTGCCAACCGTCATAATGAAAGCAGGGGAAGATGGATCCCAAGCCGTATATCCTCTCGCTTCAAAAGTAGCCCGCAATCCGCCCGAAGGAAAATTTGCCCCATCAGGGCCTTGCTGTACCAACTCTTTTCCGCTAAAAGCCTCAATGCCTCTATGGGCTTCAATAGATGAAAAGAAAGCATCGTGTTTTTCGGCAGTCGTGCCTGTCAGTGGCTGAAACCAGTGACAATAAGAAGTAGCTCCTTTTTCGATTCCCCATGTTTTCATTGCCAATGCGACTTGGTCTGCCACCTGTCTGTTGATTTTTTTTCCTTCCTCAATTGAGGTTAAAATATGATCAAAAGTAACAGAGGACAAATATTTTCGCATCACTTCAATCGTGAATACATTGCTTGCAAAATAATCCGAGACTCTTTCGGAGGGCAAAGAAACATCTATTGCAGGTCGGTTGTAGGCTTGTTGTACAGCTTCAAATCGCATCGTTGAACATCATTTGTTTTAGTAATGAATGACAAAGCTAACAAATAGTCTTGGTTTTGAAGTTTACAAAAAATATAAGCATTGAATTATTTTTCAAAAATTTCTTCCTTTTTTTGTTCAAAAACAAAAAATAGTCTATTTTTGCAGTAAATAAATCAATAGAATTGTTTTTTCTTTGCTTTATTCATAAAAAAATCAAAAATTTTAATTCAATCAGAATAACCGAAATTATGACGGCTTTCAAATTTGAGTATATTTGGCAAGATGGCTACAAGCCAGAAGCAAACCTTAGAAGCAAGACAAAAGTTTTGATTCTTGATTCTTACGATGGTTCTGTGGATGTATTACCTGAATGGGGTTTTGATGGTAGCTCTACCCAACAAGCGGAAGGACATTTTTCAGATTGTCTGTTGAAGCCTGTGAGAGTCTATCCTGATCCACAGCGCAAAAATGCGTATTTAGTAATTTCCGAAGTGTACAATGCAGATGGTACGGTTCATTCTTCTAATCCTCGTGCAGCATTGGGTGACGAAGAAGAGTACTGGTTTGGATTTGAGCAAGAATACGTTTTGAGTGAAGGCGGCAAGCCTGTTGGATTTCCCGAAGATGGTTATCCTGAGCCACAAGGACCTTACTACTGTGCAGTAGGAAATGGCAAAGTAGCTGCTCGTGAAATGGTAGAAGAACATTTGGATGCTTGTTTGGAAGCAGGTTTGGGCATTACAGGTATCAATGCTGAGGTGATGTTGGGGCAATGGGAATTCCAATGTTTTGGCAAAGGAGCAAAAAGAGCTTCTGATGATGTGATTTGCGCTCGTTACTTGTTGTATAGAATCTCAGAAGAATATGGCTTGACCGTAGATTTGCGTCCAAAACCAGTGAAGGGTGATTGGAATGGTTCGGGTATGCACTGCAATTTCTCCAACGAAGCTATTCGTTCGGTGGGTGGAAAAGCTTTGATTGAAGCTGTTTGTGAAGCATTTGGCAATTTTATTCCAGAACACATTGCAGTATATGGTTCTGACAATGACCAACGTTTGACAGGTCTTCACGAAACGCAAAGCATTCACCAATTCAGCTATGGCGTGAGTGACAGAGGTGCTTCTATCCGTATTCCAATTGCAACAGTAGAAAATGATTGGAAAGGTTGGTTAGAAGATCGTCGTCCAAACTCTGCTGCTGATCCTTACAAAGTAGCTGGTCGTATCATCGAAACTTTGAAAACGGTTGATTATGCTGCTTTTGCTGAGGCAACAAATAATGTATTGGCGGAAGCAATTGCCTAACTGGTAAATAAATAATTGATATTTTGGCTGCAAGGTATTGAAAGTGAGAACTTTTAATACCTTGCAGCCTTTTTTTATAAAAAAAATTATAATGAACCATTTAACAACTACAATATAGAGAACAAATCTCTATTGCTCTCTAAACATTCTTCACCCTATTGTCATTTATAAGTATCAATGGCGTAGGAAAAGAATACAAATATGAATTACCTCCTCTTCATCATCACATTACTTATCAGCAGCATAGCTATTTTGTGGGCAATGTATTACATCAACCTCCTCAAATTTATGTCTGTTCACAAAAAAGTTCCCAGCAATATACGCTCGGTTAGTTTTGGTGTATATGCAGTAGTTAGTATTTATATATGGTTACTTTGGTCGGTTTTTGGTGCTGGCTTGGCTTTTTATTTTATGCCCATCAATTCCAATGGTTGGCTTTATTACATTCCCGCCTATTTTTGCATCTCCATCATATTGCGCTTGTGTCGAGGATTTTACGAAGAAACATTTGAATCTGCTTATGAATCGGGTGAAATATTGGAGTACAGTATGAGTGACTTCACCTTCCTTTCTCTTGCTACAGTTACAGCCTTTTTAGGCACCGTTTTCTACCCAGATTGCATTCCTGGGATTTTGAGTTGGTTAAATTATTTACTTTTTTAATACCTTTGTTGTTCATTAAAATTTAACCCAAATGCAAAAATTTTATCTTTTCATCATTGTCTCTTTCTGTTTTTGCAGTTGTTCTTCTACCAATGATCCTATCCAAAACATGTCTTTCTCAGTCGAAGAGATACAAGAAGAAGTGATAGAGAATCCTTTGTTTACCCTACAACTTATGCCAGAATGGAAATCCACCAACCAAAAGGAAATGTGGGACAATTATTTAGAGACACTTTGGATGCCTAACCCCAACTCTATTTCAGTAAAAGATATAGATGATTTTGTGATTGGAACGATTGAGCGAAGCGATGCAAAAGGTTCTATAATGGGTGGATACGAAAAAATCCCTGTTTCTATTTCAATCAATGTGGTAAATCTCCAAAATATAGATGCCTCGAATATGGTGGCATACATCAAAACATTTAAAAAGAAGGCAAAGGAAAAAATAAAGAAAGAGAAATATCTTAGATTGAGTATTAGAGAAAGTAAAATTATAAATTTAGACACAAGGGAATATCACTCTATGGATGCCGAAATAAAGCATTTGCTGACAAGTTCTTCCAGAGGTTTGGTAATCAACAACAAGATTTTCTTTACCCAAATCAAAGATCTCATTTTTGTCTATACCATTTCTTATACCTCCTATGACGACCTAAATGATGCAGTGAACTTGATAAAAGAAGTGAAATACAAAATCGAAAAATAAACTCTCCTTGATGTCCAATACCATTATCGTTTGGTTCAGAAATGACCTCCGAATTCGTGACAATGAAGCATTGCATCATGCAGTGCAAGAAGCCGACCACATCCTTCCAATTTACTGCATTGACCCTCGATTGTTCCGAAAAACCACACATTTTGGACTGCCCAAAACAGGTGTCTTTCGAGCCAATTTTCTGCTACAAAGTCTGCGAGACCTCCAATATTCACTTCAAGATTTGGGAGGGGATTTGATAGTACGTTGGGGCAAGCCTGAAGCCGTTGTTTTTGCTTTGGCGAAGTACCACAATGTCAATGCCGTTTATTGTCATCAAGAAGCTACTGACGAAGAAATTGAAGTAGAAGAACAGCTTGAAAGAAATCTCAACAACATCGGCATCTCACTCAAGTATTTTTGGGGCAGTACCTTATTTCACTACGATGATTTGCCTTTTAGCATTGAAGAACTTCCCGATATATTCACCGATTTCCGCAAGAAAATGGAGCGAAAAATGATTATTCGTCCCACTTTTTCTGCTCCTAAAAAAATTAATTTGTTGCCCAATGTGGATTCTGGAAAAATTCCTACGCTTCAAGAATTGGGATTGAAGTCTCCGCCAAAAGACAAGCGAGCTGTTTTGTCCTTCAAGGGAGGAGAAACACAGGCATGGCTTCGATTGAAGCATTATTTTTGGGAAAGCAAACAATTGAGCATTTACAAGGAAACCCGAAATGGTTTGTTGGGCGCAGATTACTCCTCCAAATTTTCGCCATGGCTCGCCAATGGCACAATTTCGCCTCGAAGCATTTTTGAGGAATTGAAGCGATACGAAGCCGAAATTGAAGAAAATAAATCCACTTATTGGCTCTTTTTTGAATTGGCTTGGCGAGATTATTTTCGCTTTGTAGCCATGAAATACGAGAACGATGTTTTCAAGAAAAAAGGCTTGAAACAGATAAATTTGAGAGGAAAACAAGACCTTGTTTTATTTAAAAAATGGTGTGAGGGTCAAACAGGTATTCCTTTTGTGGATGCAAATATGCGAGAATTGGCGGCTACGGGTTTTATGTCGAATCGTGGACGGCAAAACGTGGCAAGTTTTTTGGTGAAAGACCTCGGTTTGGATTGGCGAATGGGTGCAGAATATTTTGAATCCAAATT
>JBMYXW010000194.1:0-6092 GCA_049608825.1 Chitinophagales bacterium | reverse complement strand
GTAGTGTGCAGGATTGGGCGGGGTATTTGTTGATTGGAGTCTAAAGGAAATTGAAAACTCAAATTAAAATGAAAATAACTTGATGTTGGTTGAAGATTTAGACAAACCAGCAATGTAACAATTCAACAATAGAGCCATTCAGCACTAATACTTCAATTCCGTCACCGAAATCCCAAAAGACTGCAACATGTCAGGTGTATAACCTTTCACTTCAAAAGTACGATCTAAGATGAATCGTTGTCCAGGTTTGAGAGCAGTTGTAGAAGAAGGCGAAACCAACATTGTTTCTACAGCATCCACCATTTTGGGGTCGTGATTGACCCACGAAACACCTACCTTCAATTCTTTGACAGGATATTTCCCCATGTTTTTGACCTCCAGAATAATATGATGGTAGGAGCTTTTTTTGTTATAACTTGCACTCAATTTGGAGTAGCGTTCTCTAATTTCAATGTTCATATTGGGAGGTCTTTTCACGCCCCACACAAATTGTTTTTTGGGAGAAACGGGATACAAATCTGATAGACGTTCCATCTTCACATCTATCACCGACACCTCAGCAGATACCACCTTAGGAATAGGATCAACTTCATTGAAAAGGGTCATTACAATAGGGATGAAGTCATCGTGAATATACGTTTCATCATCCACCACTCGCTCGTCTTGTGAATAGACTTCTTGACGATTTTCATCAAAAAGAGTAACTTTTATTCTCAATCGAGACAACTCAATTCCTTGCGGCAAAACGTTCATCTTCAAGGTATAACCAAAAGCCTTGTCAAATTCTTGAAAATAACTGTCTTCAACGAGCCACTTCAATCCTTGATTGGAGTTATCATATCGAAAATCTACCTTCACATTGCCATAGTCAATATCATTGTTTGTAGTTGTACTATCTGTATTTCCATCATTTCCATTGTCTCCTATAATTTCAACTTTCCTTGGTTGGCTGACATTATAGACCAAAATACCGCCCAATAGAAACAAACCTATCACCAAAGCTACCCATTTTCTCCACCAGTTTGTACTGCGTTCTTTTGTAGCAGAGGCAGGTACTTTTAGGCTTGAAATCAATTGTAAGGAACGCTCGTGATTGGGCTGGATTTGTAAGCAACGTTTGGCATATTGTTCTGCAAATTCTTCATCAATAGGAGAGTCATTTTTGAGCCAAAGTTGTTTGTAAGATTCCGACATTTCCATCAAAACACCCAAATGAAAAGGGTTGATTTGTTCGGCATGTTTCAATTCTTGAATCGCATCGTCCCAGTTGTTGTATTTCATATACCCTTTCCCACGCATCAGCGAATCCTGAAACTCCTTTTGCAGTCCCGCCCAAGATTCCTTCCCTATTCCCAAATCCATAGCGATTTTTTGAAGCTCGTCTAAAGAATGGGTTTTATTCGTTTTGAAAGACAGTTTTTTGACCGCCTCAAAGTATTGTTGTTTTGTTGTCATCTGTTAATTAAAGTAGTTTTGATGCGATTGAAATCTCGTTTTGTTGGTGTCGGAGCGATGCTCCTTAATATAGAAATTTTACTTATAATTTCTACAAATAGAGTCGCAGCGATGCTGCTGAATTATTAAACTAGCAAGGTTTATCAATTACAATTGAATCGGTATAAGTAAGTACCTAACCAAAATTAACAGTACATTTCATTTTGGAAAAAACTGATTCCTCACCCCTTAATTCTAACCCCTTACTTACAAGGGCGTTAGCCTTGACCCTATTTGTAGAAAATAATGATTGATAAAATAGATAGGGGCATCGCCCCGACCCTATCCTCTAAGGCTAATCGAAAAATTCGAAAATATAACGTTCATCGTAATCAACTTCAAATTTTTCTAAGACCTCCAAATATTCCTCTTTAAATGTTTTTGTTTGGTGGTGAATCTCTTGATTTCGAATGTATTTTACTACTGAATCTATTTGAGAGCGAGAATAAGAAAATGCACCAAATCCTCTCTGCCAAGCAAAATCATATTTCATCCACGGTTGTTTTTTGATGAATTTTGTCGCAGCTGTTTTAGTATCTTCCATCAAATCTGATATACTTTGAGATGGATGTAAACCAACGAAGACATGAACATGATCTGGCATGCCATTGATTGCAATTAATTTGTGTTTTCTTTTTTGAATTACTCCAGTTATGTATTTGTAAACCTCATCTTTATAAATTTTTGGAATCAGATGTTGTCTTCCTTTTACTGCAAAAATAAAATGCACGTACAATTGTGTGTAAGTATTTGCCATGGTGGTATTTTTGTCATCGTGTAGAAAAAAATAGTTTAGTATTTTCAGCAGCATCGCTGCGACTCTATTTGTAGTATGATTTTAAAAGACATTTATTCTAAGGGGCGTAGCCTCGACACCATAAATAATCTTATTTAGCGGTGTTGAAGCTACGCTCCTAATGACTTTTTATCGCATCTGTTTTCCTACAAATAGTATTTGGGCTACGCCCATTGCATTCTCTGAATTAATCGAAAAACACATTAGATTACCGATTCCAAAATCAATCTTGCCGCCTCCTCCGAAGCCCCTTCACCGCCCAATTTTTCAAACAATTGCTCATAATCCTTTTTGATGGTCAAATAAGAACCACCATCAGGCAATATTTTTTGCAATTCGGTTTTTAGATTCTGAGTCGTCAATTCGCCTTGAATCAATTCTTTAACCACCTCTTTTTCGCTTACCAAATTAACCAAAGAGATAAACGGAACATCGACCAAACGTTTGGCAATCCAATATGAAATCCAATTTCCCTTGTAGCAAACGACTTGTGGCACACCAAACAACGCAGTTTCGAGCGTAGCAGTTCCCGAAGTCACCAAAGCCGCTTCTGCCAAATGCAATAATAAGTACGTTTGGTTGCTGACCACTTGCACCTCTTTTCCCCATGTAAAAGTCTCGTAGAAACTCTGACTCAAAGAAGGTGCACCTGCAATAACGAATTGGTAATCTGGAAAGTAATCTACGACCGACAACATTTTTGATAATACAATGCTGATTTCTTGTTGGCGGCTGCCTGGCAAAAGGGCAATAATGGGTTTGTTGCTCTTCAATCCCAAATCGGTTGCTTGTAAATCATTGAAGGCAGTTTGTTTTTGGGCAACAACATCCAACAATGGATGCCCTACAAAATCAACTCCCCACTGCCATTTTTCTGCAAAATAATCTTTTTCAAAAGGAAGGATGACCATCATAAGGTCAATGTATTCCATCATTTTTGGGACTCTCGAACTGTGCCAAGCCCAAACTTGTGGTGAAATATAGTAGCTTATCGGAATGCTCGCTTTGTGAGCAAAATCGGCGATTCGCAAATTGAAGCCTGGATAGTCTATCAAAACCAAGACATCAGGTTGGTAGTCCAAAATATCTTGTTTACAAAAGCGAATATTTGCCAAAATCGTTCGCAAGTTGAGCAATACGGTGACGAAACCCATAAACGCCAAATCTCGGTAATGTTTCACCAAATGACCGCCTGCTTCTTCCATCAAATCCCCTCCCCAACACCGAAAATCTGCCTCCTCGTCTTGTTTCTGCAAAGCTTTTATCAAGTTAGAACCATGCAAATCACCCGAAGCTTCTCCTGCAATGATGTAGTATTTCATCGGCTTAATTGTAAAAGTAGCTCATCAATCGGTTCAACAATATTGATTTCTTTTACCAACTTATCAAAGCGTTTCCTATTGACTCCTTGATAATTTTTTTCTTTTTTCAAGGCATCCAAGTCTAATCGTTTTTTTATAGGTCGATTGATTGTTGTTAGCAAATCTGTTAGAGTATTTTCTGTTTTGCCCATATCAATTGTTAATTTCATTCATTCTTTTTCTAATCTACAAAAATAAAGCTATTTTAGTTCTTTCGTCCAAAGTCTAATAGTTCCTAAGTAGCCAACCAAAAACAATTCACCATTCAAAACTCATCATTCAGCATTCAAAATTGGATAGCAAATCACTATAGCTCACCCTCACCAAATCCTCTTCTTCAATCCCAAACAAGTCCATATAAAAAGCACATTGCTCCTCTAATTTCGGTTTACCAATCGAGCCATCCACATCAATCGCTTCAATCTCTACAAAACTACCCAAGTCTGCCACTCTGTCCAAATGGAATTTCACATTGTCAATAAAGTAAATCGCCCGATGTTTGTCCACTACTATTTTTACGCCAAGTGCATTTGTCAGAACTGCTTTAATATTGGAGTCAGAAGCCACTTTTTCCAAGGTCACGATGGAAGCTTTTGGTTGTTTGCCGTCTGGGCGATTGTAGTGAATCAAGTTGCGTTCAATATTTCCTTCTCGCAGTTTGAGTCGCCCAACTATACAATTGAAGTAGGTATCAATTTGGTGGTCGATACCTTTGAAGTCTGCTTGGAGATTTTGAAGAATAACCTTGATTTTTTCAAGCTCATTGCAGCGAGCCTTGATTTCTATATTGAGATGGGTTTTAGGTATTTTGTTCATTTTTTAGATAGAATTGATTTAAAAGATTGATTATCTTATGAATGGCTAAGGTGTTGAAAGGAAAACATTTGTCACGAAAATGTAAATTTACATATTCAAATCACTACTGTCTCTCTCCCTACATCAGTAAAAACTTTGTGGCAAGATTTTTGGATAAATCTTTATCGAATAACTATTCAAGTTTGTTACGAGCAAACCCTCAAAATACCACTGAACATGAAAGCAATGTACCCTTTATGGTTTGCAACCAAAAATTTTACAACATTTTTATCATTCTTTTCATACACAATTTGCTTCCTACTTGTAGGCACACCGACTGCCAACACCTTCGCACAATCTCCTCCAATCACTGAACAACTTTCTACTTGTACACAACCTCTTACCCCTGTCATCATTTGTATGGACGGAGAAGATCCAGATGGAGATGCTGTTTCGATTGACGAAGAAGAGACGCATACCCTATTCAATTGCAGTTTGACCTTTTTGAATGATTCTTGTTTCCAATACATCCCTTTGCCAGGTATGTTTGGAACAGATACCATTTATGTTGTTCAATGCGACAATGAAGTACCACCACTTTGCAGCGCCTCTGAGGTTTATGTGACCATTGGTTGTGAAGCTCCCATTCCCGAAAACGACAATGTTCAAATAACGGCTACTTCGCTTACCGTCAATGGTGAAACAACCGAAACCAATACTGCCCTTCAAGGCGCAATAATTGAAGTTACTGCCAATGACAGTGATCCCTGCAACGATGATTTGATGGTGACAGAAATCAGCAGCCCGCCCAATAATGGAACGGCAAGTGTGGTTTTGGGACAAGTCACTTATGTACCCAATGAAGGTTTTAGTGGACAGGATGTACTAGAATACACGGTCTGCAACGATTGTCCCGAATGTGAAACGGCAACCATCACCATTGACGTGACGGCCTCAAGCACCTGCAATGAAGATTTCACAGCTTGTTTGGCAATATCAGACACAGTGGAATTGTGTCCTGAATATTGTGAAATTCCTTTGGCAGAAATAATGACCATTGACGCAAGTGTGCCAGAAGGAACATTGCTTCAAGAGGGCAATTGTTTTACTTATACGCCTACTGCAAATCCTGCTTTTGAAACCATTGCTACTTTCATTGCCTGCAATGCAGGAGGATTGTGTGACACCACTTTCGTAAACATCACCGTAGAACCCGATTGTGGAACAAAACCGCCTATTGCAATGGATGATTTTGCAAACACAACAGCAGGTGGAAATGTGACAATCAATGCTTTGGAAAATGACAGCGATCCAGATGGACAAACATTGACGATTACCAATATCATCACGCCTCCAAGTTGTGGAACAGCCCTCATTCAGGGCGGAAATATTGTCTATACGGCTACCAATAGCTGCAATACTGACCAAACCATCGTGTATGAAGTCTGTGACCCAACAGGATTGTGTACGACCGCAACCGTATTTGTAGGGATTGAAGTAGTAGAAGATTGTACTTTTCAAGACGAATATTGTGTTGAGTCTTTGCAGAAAGTAGAAATCTGTGTTCAGTTTTGTGAATTAGAAGGTGGCGCAGTTGAATCTGTTACGCCTCTTTTTCCTTGTAGTATCGAAATCATCAACGACAC
>JBMYXW010000193.1:0-6101 GCA_049608825.1 Chitinophagales bacterium | reverse complement strand
ATTCCCCTTGTTTCAAACCCAAATCCTCTCTTATTTTTTCAGCGTTCATTTCACGAATATCACCACAATAAACCTTTACAGCAGGGTGATTTTTTTTAAATGTTTTGAGAGCAATTTCAGAATTATCCAAAGCTGAAAGCACATTGAAACCTGCTTGATGAAGTCCCCATGACATCCCACCACATCCCGAAAATAAATCTATAACTGTTGGTTTACTATTCATACGATGAAAATACTAAAAAATACGATGATATTCAAGTGATTAACTAAACAAAAACGCCACATCCCCTCTATCCAATTTCTTCATAAAACTCTTCTCTGTCGAAATCAAATCCGCAGCCAAAGCTCGTTTTTTATCCTGCAAACTCATTATTTTTTCTTCAATCGTATCTCTACAAATCATCCGATACGCAAACACATTTTTGGTTTGACCAATTCGGTGGGTGCGGTCGATTGCCTGCTGTTCGACAGCAGGATTCCACCACGGGTCAACCAGATAGACATAATCCGCTTCGGTGAGTGTCAAACCCAAACTACCCGCTTTGAGGCTAATCAAGAAAATACGGCATTTATCATCACTTTGGAAGTGGTCGACGGCATTCTTTCGTGCTTTTGGAGTGAGTGAACCATCTAAATATTCGTATTCGATTCCTTGTTTTTCGAGTTGTTCCTTAATCATGGACAACATTCCCAAAAACTGAGAGAAAACGAGGATTTTGTGATTGCCGCTGATGTCGTTTACATGCGCCATCAACTCTTTCAATTTGATGGAATCCTTTCCGTAGTCCTCTGTATCATTCAATAAGGCAGGAGAATTGCAGATTTGGCGGAGTTTCATCAAGCCCTCCAAGATGTACATTCCTGCTTTTGACATCCCATCTTCGTCTATTTTTTCCAATATTTTGAGGCGGTAATTGTCTCGAAATGCTTCATAGACTTTGCGTTGTGGCGTTTGCATTTCGCAGTATAGAACAGTTTCAGTTTTTTCGGGTAGTTCTTTGGCGACCAATTCTTTGGTGCGTCGAAGGATGAAGGGGTAAACAATCTTTCGGAGGGCTTTCGCCTTCATTGCATCGCTGTGCTTGTCTATCGGATTCGCAAATTCTTTTTTGAAAAATTCCATGCTGCCCAACATCCCAGGATTCAAAAAATTCATCTGAGCATAGAGGTCGAAAGTATTGTTTTCGATTGGAGTACCTGTGAGCGCAATGCGGTTTTTTGCCTTCAATAAGCGAGAAGCTTTGTAGCGTTTGGTCGAAGGGTTTTTGATGGCTTGGGATTCGTCCAATACGATGTAGTTGAATTCGTATTTGCTGAAAAGGTCAATGTCGGAAGTCAGTGTGCCGTAGGAGGTGATGATGATGTCGTAGTCTTCAAAGTGTTTGCTTGTAGATTTTTCTCTGAAAGGGCCGTGGTGTCGAAAGATGCTGATTTCGGGGCAAAATTTCTCAACTTCTTTTTCCCAGTTGAAGAGCAAGGTGGTGGGAGCGACAACGAGGTTGGTATTTTCTGGGTTTTCTTCTTTTTTATGTTGCAGTAGCGTCAAGACTTGCAGGGTTTTCCCCAAACCCATATCGTCTGCCAAACAACCTCCCCATTGAAATTCGTCCAAAAAGTTCATCCAATTGTAGCCTTCTTTTTGGTAGTCTCTTAGTTCTGCCTTGATATTGATAGGCATTTGTACTTGAGCGACATTTTTGAAATTTTTGAGCTTTTGTTTTTTAAGAAAGAGTTCTTTTTGAACTTCTTCATCGTCAATCATTTCGTAGAGTTCATCGACCAAAGAGAAGTGTACTTTGGAGATGCGGAGGTCTTTGCCTTTGATGCTGCTCAGTTTGAACAAATCGGCGTATTTAGCGAGCCACTTTTCGGGCAAAACCCCCAACTTCCCATTGTTGAGGCGGACAAAATTTTCATTTCGGAGCAAGGCTCTTTGAACTTCTTTGAGAGAAACCAGCTCGTCACCAAAACTCACATCGGCTCGAATATCGAACCAATCAATGCCCGAAGTAACATCAAAATCCATCGTTGGACGGTGCAAATCATAGTGAAATCGACTGAGGCTTTTGAAGCCAAATATCTCCACTTTGCTTTTTTCCAATTTCTCAAAGGCATCCAAAAACCACTCGTTTTCCATTACTTCTTCATAATTGAGAAAATAGTAGAGTCCATTGGTGATTTCGGTGGCTTGTTGTGTGAAGTCGGGGTGAAGGGTTTGCATCAAGGTATTGAAGGATTGGTCGAATTCCACATTTCGAGCCATTCGGGTCACCTCGCCTTCTTTTTCTATGACCCATTCCGAAGTACTGTCCAATTCTAGCTGTTGCCCATTGTAGTTGACAACAGGTTGAAAGAGCAAAAAGTCTTCTGTTTCCTTCAAAAATAACTGTGCTTTGGCTTCCGATTCGGTTTCAGTATTGATTTTCAAATCCAACTGAATATCGACAGGATGCTTACTCTGCAATGGAATGACCACGTTTTTAATCAATGCAGGCAATCTTTCTTTGCGGACGGAAATGGTGGGATGCTCCAAAAACAATTGAAGGCTTTCCAATTCTTCCATATTTTCAATCAAATAGAGTTGATTGTTTTGATATAGAATTTGCTGACTGACCAATTGAACTTTGTCAATAGGAGCTATTTGGTCCTTGTATTGAATAAAAGAACTCAACTGAATCAAATCACCTTGATTGTGAAGGCTGAAATGAATTTTGGCAAGGGCTGGAGCAATATCAACTATTTCCAAGTCCTTCAAATTGGGTAAGGTTCTGGCGGGCAGTATGTTGATATAGGTAATTTTGTCTTGCAGTAAATCAAAGAGATTTTGAAGTCTTTGGGAAATATAGGTTTGGGTGACTTGCGAAGCTGCCCCTTTGAGATTTTTTTGCTCCAAAAGCGAAGCCACTCCTCCCGAATATTTGGCTACGGTTGTCAGCTTACACATCGAATGACTAAAAGCATATTGTGCGACTTCCTCTCTCGAAAGTTCGTGAGTCAATTGCAGTATCATTCGGTCTTTATCGTCCAAAATGCTCAAAAAACGACTGGATACATTGCCCGAATCATCGGTAAGCATTTTGAGTTTGGCGGATATTTTGTCGCCTTGTGCATTGAGTTTTCCACAAACTGCTTGAATGGAAAAACCTGGCAGGTAGGTATTGTCGTCAAAATTGAAGATGAAGGCTGTGGTGAGTATTTCTTTTTCGGGAAGTAGAACTTTGCCTTCTTGAATAGGAATGGGTAGGGCTTTGTCTTTGAGTTCAATGGTTTTGAATTTTTTGCCCCATTTTTCCAAGTCGTTTATCTTCACCAAAGAACCGTCCAAAACTTTGAGTTCGGGCTTTCCTTTTTCCATCGCAAACTCAAACTTATTGTTCAAATCATCCGCAAGGCTGAACCCATAATCTGCCAAAAGTTGATTTTTGCGGCTCGTCCAATCTCTTATGGATTCAAAAGCTTGGTCGCCTCGTTCGCTCTTCAATTGAAGGAAAACCACCGCTTTGTGCAGACATATTTTGTATTGGCTTTCATTGCAGGTGCAGGAGGTAATGATTTTGTCCTCACCAATTTTTTTTATTTCTACACCGTGATTTGCTCCTTTGAATTTGACCGTTGCATTGACCATTCTATCTCCCGAATGTCGAATAACAGCCCTTCCAGTTTTGGCTAATTGGCGCGCTCTCGTCCAGTTTTCGTGCGCCATATTGTGGTGAATAATATTCTCCTTGATGCTTTTCATGTAAAGCACTGTGTGGGCTTGATTGTAGGATTCAACCTTCTCGATTTTGCCTTTATCCCTCATTTTCTTTTCCAAAGCCAATAGTGCCGCAACTCGATGTTTGCAGATTCCTCCCCAATCATAGGGGCAACTGCATTCGGCTTCAATGGTGCCACCTGTTTTGAAGTCGGTAATTAATACCTTGTATTTTTCAAAAGAATATTCGCTGGAAACCCTATAAATGGCAATTTCTCTGTCTATATCCAATCTCTCCAATTCATACGCATTTCTTTTGAATATACTTTGCCCTTTGCTTCTGCTCTTAGTAGTCGAGTTGTTTCCAATATATCGCTGAATGATGATGCTTGTTGCAGACACTATAGTATGAATATCTTGTTTTGAAATAGACAATTCTGTGAAGATACGACATAATTTGTGAATGGACAATCAGTAAATTTGGGTGTAACCTATTTTTTAGCTAGATTCGCAGGTATTGGATTTTATTCTAAATAATATTTTAACCTAATTTTTTAACTTTTAATTTTTTAAACCATGTTCAGAATCAATTGTATAGCGATTTTTTGTTTGCTATTGTGTACGACTTCAATGTTTGGACAGTACTGCGATGCTGTTTTTTTAGAATATTATAAGAAGGGTGATGCACCGAGAGCGATTACCAATTTTGAGGCTTTTTGTCAAGGGGCTGAGGAAGGAACAACAACAACAGAGTTTGCAGTGAAATGGAATGTGAAAGAAAAATACGATGTAAAAGCATGTATTCGCTACGGTTTTGAAATGTATGGTGTGGACATTATCGCAACAGGTGGTACGAATGACCCAAAAGTATTGGATGCCATTGAAGGGTATAACTTTGTGATGAACAAAAGAATCAAAGAGAAATTAGGAGAAAAGAAATACAATGATTTGGGCGTTGTTTCTCCAAAATATTTTGGGCCAGAAGACATTTTTACCGAGCAGTTTTACGAAACCTTCAACAATCGCCTGAAAATCGAAAAAGCTGACAATGGTAGCATCAAAATGACTTTGAAGAAAGACGATGCTTTCCATGAGTATATGAATGTGATTATGGTGAAAGACCGCCGCTCGGATACTGAATTTCGGTTCAGTGATTTGTATCAAGGCGTAGTTGTTCCTTTGGCAGATGAGGACAAGAAAGGTCAAAATAAGTTGTTCAATTTTTCTCTCAAAAACTTCAATCACCCTCATTACTGTGCTGCAAAAGATACGCCTGATGCTTTTGTGGTTTGGGTGAAACTGAAGGAGTTTTTTGGGAATTAGATTTTTTAGAAGCAAGAAGTAGGACTAAGGAAGCAAGATGAAATTATTTGGTCACTCGGTTAATTAACATCTAAGGTCTTGCCTCTTACTTCTTGCATCCTACTTCTACTTTGATTACCTTTACTATACCATGAATTCACCCTTTCTTACTGACAATACCGACTTCTTAATGTGGGGTATGCAGCATATTGTTGTATTGCTCATGTCTATTGCATTGGGCGCATTGGTTATGGGGTATGCCATCAAGAAGCTGAACCCTCAACAACAGTACCGTTTGGGCTTGAATATGGCCTTGTTTGTGGCATTTTCAGAAATTACTTGGGTGATGTTGCGGCTGTATTTGGGAGTCTTCAATCCTGCCGAAGACCTGCCTTTTGTGATTTGTCATTTCATGGCGTTGATGCTGCCTGTATTCATGTTCAGCCTCAATCGTTTGTTATACGAGATTTTGTACTTCTGGATTTTGGCAGGTACGATACAGGCGATTCTCACCCCTCACCTTGTCAATGGTTTTCCAAATTATACCTTTTTATCTTTCTGGATTGTGCATTGCGGATTGGTGATTGTGATTTTGTATGCCACAATTGTCTATCATATTCGCCCAACGCTTCGCAGTCTCGGTAAGTCTTTTTTGGCTCTGCAATTTTATATCGCCCTGTCTTTTGTGGTCAACTATCTTTTGGATGCCAACTACAATTATGTGTGCTACAAACCTCCAACGGCTTCTGTGCTGGACTATTTGGGGTCTTGGCCTTGGTATGTTATTGGAGGAGAAGGGATTGTTTTATTTTTGTTTTTTGTGGTATATATTCCGTTTGGGGCGAAGGATGTGTGGAGAGTCTTGAACAAGAAGGGGGAATAGAAAGGAAGCTTGTATTTTGTGAAAAATTTGAAGGTTCAGAACTTTTGTTTTCACAATATTGTTTTTTTAGAATGTGATTTCGACAATTATTTAAAAATGAAATGTATGGAAACTACTTCGGAAAATATACAATTGTCTCTGACTTTTGGGCAAGTGTTTGATATGGTTAAAAATCTACCCAGAAAAAGAAAGGTACAACTGTTCAATTATTTACAGGTTGAT
>JBMYXW010000192.1:0-6125 GCA_049608825.1 Chitinophagales bacterium | reverse complement strand
GACTCCTGAAGAGTTGGCGAAGTTATTGGAGGTAGATGCGGTGGTGAAAGTGCAAGTTGAAAAACAGCGTTATATGTCGGATATCGCTTCAATGGGTATCAGCATTGGCAAGCGAATTATTGATATTTTGACTCGATTCAAATCTGTGGCTGTGACTCGTGGAGACATCAACAAGACGAGCGATATTAACACCAATTGTAGTATCGTGAATGGCAAGGATGGCAGCACTTTGTGGTCTATGAAAGCGACTTCTGCAACGGATTGGCAACGTCCAAGTTTTGAAGTGATTGATAAATTGAATCGAGAGCTGGCGAAAGATATGCCGTATAGAGCAGATTAATTGACAATTATTGATTCATCTAATAATTTAACAATTTTGGTAGGCGTAAGCATCTTGCAGGGAATCGTAAGGTGTGCCTGTTGATAAAAGGGGCGACGTTCTTCAAGTTTTGATTCAACAAATTGAAGTAGTGCCTCTTTATCGTTTTCAAATTGAGCTACCAAAGGACGAGTATTCTTAGCCTGTAATAAACGACTGACAATAATAGGAGAAGGAACTTCCAAAAAAACAGTTCTACCTTTTTTGTTCATTTGTGCCATGTTATTGAAGTGACAAGCCATACCTCCACCTGTAGAAACTACTGTTTTTTCTTTTTGAAGTAGCTCTTGTAAACACTCTCTTTCTAAGTTTCTAAAGTAAGTTTCTCCATAAGTCTCAAAAATCTGAGGAATTGTTAGTTCTGCTTTTGCTTCAATATAATCGTCCGCATCCGCAAAGACATATTGCAGTTTATTCGCCAGCATTTTGCCAATACGTGATTTGCCACTCGCCATGAATCCCACCAAAAAAATACGTGTATTCTCCATTTTAATTAAAATCAAATTTTGGTTCATCGAAGACTTTTGAAGCTTAGGGTTAAAAAAATGGCTTTGTATTTATTACAAACACAAAGCCATTCAGTTCTTCAAAAAAAATACTACCAATAACAGTTTTGATGTTTCAGTTTCAGCTTTTTATTTTTAGTATTAAAGTAGTATATTTACTTCTTGTCGCCTTCGTCTTTTACAGCTTTCTTAGCATCTTTACCTGCCTCTTTGACAGCATCCATAGCTTCTTTACCTGCTTCTTTAACAGATTCTGCACCACTTTTAGCTGCATCTCCAGCCGATTCTGCTGCGTCACCCGCTGCTTCTGCTGCATTACCTGCTGCTGTTTTTGCTGCCTCCGCTGCTTCTGCTGCTTTGTCTGCCGCTTCTTTTGCTGCCTCCTGCATTTTTTCAGTAGCAGATTTTTCGTTGGTCTCAGCCTCACCGCCGCCACAAGCAACCATGAATGATAACATACTTACACAAAGTAAAAGAATAAAATGTCTCATAAAAAATAATTTAGAATAAAAAATAAATTGGATTAGCTATCAAAATTAACATTTTTTTACACTTTGATAGCTATGCGACCATTTATTTTTTTCTGAAAAACAGAGAAATTGGCACTCCTGTTAGGTTAAAATGTTGGCGTAGTTGGTTTTCGAGGTAGTTCCTATAGGGTTGCTTGATGTAGCGTGGATAATTGCAGAAAAACGCAAAAGCAGGTGCATGAGTTGGCAATTGAGTCACATACTTGATTTTTACATAGCGTCCTTTAATGGCAGGAGGATGTCGTCTTTCGATGGCTTCAAGCATCACTTCATTCAGTTTTGAAGTAGGTATTTTGTTCGTTCGTCGTTCGTGTACTTCAATAGCGGTTTCGATGGCTTTGAAGATGCGCTGTTTGTAAAGCGCAGAGGTAAATAGAACGGGAAGGTCGTTGAAAGGCGCAAATTTTTCGAGGATTCTTCTTTTGTATTCATTGATGGTATTGCTGTCTTTCTCTATCAAATCCCATTTATTGATGAGTATCACAATGCCTTTTTTCTTTTTGACCGCCAATCGAAAGATGCTCATGTCTTGCGATTCTATTCCCATTTTAGCATCAATTACCAAAATACACACATCGGCTTCGTCCATCGCTTTGATGGCACGCATAACCGAGTAAAACTCCAAGTTTTCGTGAACCCTTGCTTTTTTGCGAATCCCAGCGGTGTCTATGAGTAAGAACTCTTTTTGGTACAAGTTGTAATGCGTGTGTGTTGAATCTCGGGTCGTTCCTGCAATGTTGGTCACGATGTTGCGGGTTTCTCCAACCAAAGCGTTCAACAAAGAAGATTTCCCAACATTGGGTTGTCCAATAATCGCAAATTTGGGCAAATCATTTTCTTCCTTTTCCTCCTCTTCTGGAATGTGGGCAGTAATCGCATCTAACAATTCGCCTGTACCTGTTCCATTGATGGAGGAGAGAAAATAGGTTTCTTCAAAGCCCAAACTATAAAATTCTGCTGCATCCAAAATACGGCGATTGTTGTCCACTTTATTGACTGCCACAATAACTGCCTTATCCGAACGCCTCAATAAATGGGTCATGCTGTCGTCCAAATCGGTAATGCCTGTCAATACATCGACTACAAAAACAATCAAAGAAGCTTCTTCAATCGCAATTGCTACTTGATCTCGAATGGCTTTTTCAAATATATCATTGGAGTTGGGAACAAAACCGCCTGTGTCTATCACATTGAAAGTCTTGCCATTCCATACACTAATGCCGTATTTCCTATCACGTGTGACCCCACTGATGTCATCTACTATAGATGCTCGTTCACCTATCAAACGGTTAAACATGGTTGATTTTCCCACGTTTGGTCGTCCTACTATCGCTACGGTAAATCCCATTTTGTTCAATTAATTTATACAAAAAAGGCAAAGTTAGAGAAAATTAAGCAATGAATAGCGATATTGAATGTTGCGAAAACATACAGTGTGAAACTTAAAATAATAGTTCCATATCCTTCTGCAATATTTGTAGTGATGAATCTAAGATTTGAGCGGTTAACAAAATTTCTCTTTCTGTGAGAAAAATTCCTTAACAACGCTTATTTATTCACAAATCTCTAAAAAACAAACCCCATCAATAACTAATAATCAATCACCTGCTGCTCAACCATCTCGGGCAATTCTCTGAAATCATAGTGTTGATTGCGAAGTTGAGGTGTGAAACCTGCCTCTCGAATTGCTTCTTGAATATCATTGGAAGTAAAACGGTGAGGCGCACCTGCAGCCGAAACCACATTTTCTTCAATCATAATCGAACCAAAATCATTTGCTCCTGCATGCAAACAAATTTGACCAACCGCCTTACCAACCGTCAACCATGAAGCCTGAATATTGTGAATATTCGACAACATAATGCGACTCAAAGCAATCATTCGCACATATTCATCGCCTGTTACTTCATTCCGAACATCTCGAATGCGTCGAAGCATCGTATCTTCATCTTGATAAGGCCAAGGAATAAAGGCCAAAAATCCATTTGCACCTTCGGGTTTCAAGGCTTGAATCTCTCTGATTCTCACCAAATGCTCCATGCGTTCTTCAATCGTTTCGACATGTCCAAACATCATCGTTGCAGAAGTTGTCAAGCCCATTTGATGTGCTACCCGCATGACTTCGAGCCATTCATCCGAACCACATTTGCCATTCGCAATATTGTAGCGAACCCTGTCCACCAAAATCTCCGCCCCTGCACCTGGCAAGGAATCCAAACCGGCTTCTACCAAAGCCTCCAACACTTCTCGGTGTGTTTTTTTGTCGATTTTGGCAATATGGGCAATTTCTGGAGGACCTAAAGCATGTAGCTTCAAATTCGGATAAAGGCTTTTCAGTTCTCGAAATAAATTGGCATAATATTCAACGCCCAAATCGGGGTGATGTCCTCCCTGCAATAACAACTGCTCACCGCCATACCGAAAGGTTGCTTCAATTTTTTGCTTATACGTTTCGATGCTCGTAATGTAGGCCTTATCGGCAAATTTTGCAGAAGGAGGAACAAAGAAATTGCAGAATTTGCAGTTAGCGACACAAACATTCGTAGTATTCACATTGCGGTCAATGATCCACGTTACTTTGCCTAAAGTGTCTTTCTTGTGGTATTTACGCAGTTCATTTCCCACATACATCAACTCAGTAGTGGTGGCATTGTGAAACAAAAAAGTACCTTCTTCAATGGTCAAAGGTTCAGCCTCACCATAATGTGAGCGCATCGCTCTATCGAGCAGTTTGGAGATATTCATATAAATAGATTTTTCCATTTTATTAAAGTAGTATGGAATTTATTTTGTACAAAAATACGACAATTACACTTGGTAATGGAATAATGTCTGCAAGCATTAAATAGTTTTCAGTATTTTCAGAATTTATTGAAAACTCAAACGATTGACAAAATTCTGTAATTGCCTTTTTTAAAATAACTTGTTCTTCTTGTCGTCCAACGAATATTCTATTCATTAAATTTATTGATATACGGCTAAACCATTCAAGAAGACCATTTTTAGCCCATTATAAAAAATGATACTGGGCTAAAAACACTAAAAATATGAATTTCAGCCGTCAATCCCCAAAACCACTTCAAAACAATCCAAGCTTTTGAAGATAAGCAGACATTCATTGCAGTCATACATCTTGCGATAAAGCCCAAAACACCTTAACTTTGTTAGCTAAAACATTTCCTTCTATGAAACACAAATTAGCCACACTTCAAAACTTGTTTACATTCGCTCTATTTCTATTTCTATTTCTATTTCTATTTCTATTTCTTCAAAATATACTTGCTCAAAACAATATCAATAATCCATCTTCTTATGACCTTCAATTTGCGAATGAACAGAAAGGCTGCGGCAACGAGGGCAGTTTTTGTGTAGATATTCAGGTGAAAGGCGCAACGACTGCGCCCAATTTTGCGGTGGGTTCACACACGATTTGGGTCAATTACAACAAGGCTTCTATCAGCAATCCAACTTATACAGCTGCCAATTTCTTCAATTTGACCGCTTCGGGTGGAGACGCAACAGAATGTGAAGTTTCGCCTGACAATGATTATCAACCTTACTTCAAAACGGCAACAGATTCGGATGAAAGTGGCACATTGGGCGATTGGAATGTGACCACGATTATGAATAGTGGTGGCTTTGTGACCGATTCTGAATGTCCGATTGTGAACAATACGGATTGGGTAAGTTTCGGAACGATTTGTTTTGATGTGGTGGATGGAAATGAAACGAGTGATTTGTCTTTTGATGCAGATTTGACGGTTATCAATCAGAGTAATGACGAACCACAACATACGGCTAATAACCTTGGCACTTTAAATATCACTTCCTCTATCAGTTCTCCAATAGCAGATGCAGGGCAAGATGTGACGATTTGTGAAGGCAGCAGCACACAGTTGGGTGCAACGGGTGGCGTGTATTTCGCTTGGACTCCCAATGACGGTTCTTTGGATGATGCAACAATTGCCAACCCAACAGCAAACCCAACTTCTACAAGGGTTTACACCCTAGTCGTAACAGACGCAGATGGCTGTACGGACAGTGCACAGGTGACGGTGAATGTCGATAATTCTGCCAATTGTTGCCCTGATGGTGTGACCCTTGAATACGAAAACACCAACAGTTTACCCGCTTTGACCCAAACTTCGGACTTCATTCGTGCGGGTAATCTCAACGATAGCGGTAATGTGGTGGTTCAAGATGGTCAAACGATAACTTTTCAGGCTGCCAACTCTGTACAATTGGAGGCGGGTTTTGAAGTTGAAAATGGTGGCGTTTTTGCTGCAATTTTGGAGGCGTGTAATGCTGCGCCTTTGGTGCAAGTACCTTCAAATGAAGAAGATGCCAATATAGAATCCACAGCCTTCAAATCTTCGATTGAAGAACTTTCTGCTACAGTTTATCCCAATCCCTTCAATGAATCTACGACCATCAAGTACTTTTTGCCGCAAAACGACAGCCCTGTAACATTGAGCATTTACGACTTATCGGGTAAAGTGGTACAACATTTGGTGAACAATCAATTGCAGGAAGCAGGTCGGTATCGGGTGACTTTTACGCCTTGTGATTTGGCGGATGGGGTGTATGTTTGTGTATTGCAGGTTGGAGAGGAAAGACGGGTTGTGAAGTTGTTGAAGGGGTGATATTTTATCAAAATAAAAAATGGCAGAGGAAAACAACAAAATTTGGCTTTTTAGAATGGTACATCAC
>JBMYXW010000191.1:0-6132 GCA_049608825.1 Chitinophagales bacterium | reverse complement strand
AATAAATAAAAAATGGAACCTTCCTTTTTTGATTTTTGGCTTCGAGATGTAATCCACACACTTTCTCGTTACTTCTTTTTTGCGACGATCGCATTTACATTATTTTATGTGATACTCAAACGCCCAATGTGGTTCAGAAAAGTACAAAAGAAAATGCCCAAATTGACCGATTATGGAAGGGACATTATGTATTCATTGATAACCGTCACTATTTTTGCTACAATTGGTTTCCTGACCTTTGTGACCTTCAGTGAGTATTCCAATACTTATCGAAATATAGACGATTACAGCATGGCGTATTATGTATTTACTTGGGTATGGATGCTTATATTGCACGATACTTGGTTCTATTGGGCGCATCGAGCCATGCACCTACCGTTTTTGTATCGTCATGTCCACCTCGTTCACCACAAATCCACCAACCCTTCACCGTGGACAGCCTACGCTTTTCATCCATTAGAAGCAGTCGTTGAAGTTGGGATTTTGCCTTTGATAGCTTTTACTTTACCCGTTCATGCACCTGCAATTGGTATGTTTTTCTTGTTCCAAATCATGTACAATGTTTATGGACATTTGGGTTTTGAATTGTATCCCAAAAACTTCAACAAACACTGGCTGGGCAAATGGGTAAATACTTCGGTTGCCCACAATTTACACCACGAAAAATTTCATGGGAATTATGGCTTGTACTTCCTCTTTTGGGATAGGGCGATGGGAACTTTACGAACAGATTACGATGAGAGATATGAACAAACTACAAGTGGGACATCAACATTTATTTTTTGACCACTCATCATTCAATATTCAAAATTGGACAGATTTACCCATGCAAAACCCTCTTAAAATCATCCAAGTTACCGCTGCAATCTTGCAGCGAGAAGACAAGATATTAATTGCCCAAAGAAAAAAAGGAGACCGATTGGAAGGTAAATGGGAGTTTCCTGGTGGAAAAATTGAAGATGGGGAAAGCCCCGAAACCTGTCTTCAAAGAGAACTGCAAGAAGAATTGGGGATTGAAGTACGCATTGGAGAATTTATTTGCGAAAGCGAATATCAATACCCACACATTCACATCCGTCTATTAGCCTACCAAACTTTTTATCTTTCGGGAGAAACCCAACTCAACGACCATGCTGCAATCAAATGGGTAACATTGGAGGAAATGAAAAGTTATGATTTTGCTCCTGCCGATGTTCCTATTGTTAAGGTATTGAAGGAGGGCTGATCAGGAATTGTCATTTTTTTGATTTCTTACCATCTGCAAATATTTTTTACTATTTTCAAGCCTTCAAACAATAGAATAGTAAATCAGAAACTATGAAATCAAAAATACTCAGTTCTTTATTAGCATCATTTTTTATGCTACTTGTATTCTCCTGTGGAGATACAACTACTACCAATAAAACTTCAAAAACAACAGGCAAAGAACGCCCGCACAGTCCGTGGGTATTTCGTTCCGTTTTAGACACACAAGCTCGAATATTAACCCTCGCATTGGACGACAAAATGTGGGTTTCTTACCACACCGAAAAAGCTTCTTTGGACAAAGCTTGGAGTGGAGGGGTGATTTTTCAGGGGGCGGTTTACAATACCATGCACGGACCACAGCCTGTGAGTTATGGCGATGCTTGGATCGTGAACAAATACGAAAACCCGTGGTTATTGGTCAAAGACCATGATGCGACTTTATTGACCGTTAGGTACAAAGGGCATAAAATAGACGGTGATTATGTCCAATTGATGTATGAACTTCAAACGCCTAAAGGCGACAAAATAAATGTAACCGAACAGGTAGAACACTTCAAAAGTGGTACGCATCAACAAGGTTTGGAGCGTATTTTTACGGTTGAAAATGTTCCATCAGGCTTCAATCTGGCTTTGTTGGTGAATATTAGTTCTATCTCAAAAATAGAAGATGTCGAAACTGATGGAACATTGGAGATCATAGAGACATTTCCAAGAAAACTCAACAATTCTGTTGAAGGAGTGGACTTAGATGCGAAACTTGTATTGAAGGAAAGTGGAAGCACTCGATTGGCGGTTACTTTTTTAGGAACACCTTTTATAGTCAATGAGAACAACGCAAAAAGAATGGATGAAGATTTGCCGAAAGGCGCAAAACTCATCGCCCAAAACGACTGCAAAACTTGCCACAACCGCATCAAAAAAACCGTTGGTCCTGCATACAGAGATATTGCTCGAAAATACGACAATACCGAAAGCAATAGAGCTTATTTGGTTGCCAAGGTCAAAAATGGTAGCATAGGAGTTTGGGGCGAAACGCCTATGACTCCACATCCCGAAGTAGCAGACGAAGACATCACCGAAATGATAAACTACATCATGGCAATGGATGCGGAGGAAGAAGCCCTTACTACAAAGGAGACAGGAGGCAATGATTCAAATATAGCTCTGCAAGAAAGCCTGATAATGGAAGACAAGGATGTATTACCAGGCGTATTAATGACTTTTTGGAAGGACTCAAAGGGTGTCAAAAAAATGAGTGAAGTCAATTTTGATGCTGAACCAATGTTTGAAACTATTGTGTCTGATATTCTTATCCAAAATACGGATATTACTTGGATGGAAGAAAATTACATCATTCGATACGAAGGATATATAGATATTCCCGAAAACGAAACGTATGCTTTTCGACTGGCAAGTGATGATGGTTCTATGTTCTATTTGAATGATAAATTATTAATAGACAATGATGGCCCGCATGGAACAGAAATGATTGAAGGAAGCACAAGCTTGGCAAAAGGTAAACATGCTTTGAAGGTTGATTTTTTTCAAGGTGTTGGGGGAAAGAGTTTGTCACTTCAATGGAAACCCTCGAAGAAAGACAAATTTGAGCAAATACCTATTTCGGCTTTGTTGCACCACAGAAGCGAACAGTTACCCAATCCTAAATACGAAGCTCCTGTTTCTCTCAATGCGTCTGAAATTCCTGGCGATGGTTTTTCATTGCAGGGAGTGCATCCAAGTTATGAAGTAACCCAAGCTCGCCCCGATGATTTTACTCCAAAAGTGGCAGGAATGGATTTTTTGGAGGATGGGCGATTGGTCATCAGTACTTGGGATGCCGTAGGAGGAGTTTATATTTTGGACAATGTAGCTTCGGGCAAACCTTCCAAAATCACCGTCAAGCGCATTGCAGAAGGTTTAGCAGAACCCTTGGGATTGAAGGTGGTGGACAACGAAATTTACATTCTTCAAAAACAGGAGTTAACCAAATTGATTGACAACGATGGCGATGATATCATAGACGAATACCAAGCTATTTCACAAGACTGGCTGGTGTCCGCAAATTTTCATGAGTTTGCTTTTGGTTTGGCATACAAAGACGGATATTTCTATGCGACTTTGGCAACGGCTATCGAACCAGGTGGCGCAAGTACAAATCCACAGGTTCCAGACCGTGGAAAAGTGGCCAAAATATCGAAAGAAACGGGGAAAGTGGAGTTTATTGCACAAGGGCTAAGAACTCCAAATGGGATTGGTGAAGGTGTGGATGGAGAACTTTTTGTGGCAGACAATGAAGGGGATTGGTTGCCTTCTTGCAAAATTTTGCACGTCAAAGAAGGAGCTTGGTATGGTTCTCGTTCGGTGGATTACGCTGGAACGGATGGTGTCGAGGCAACTTTACCCGTAGTTTGGTTGCCCCAAAACGAGATTGGAAACTCTCCAAGTCAACCAACTTACCTCAATGATGGTCCATACAAAGGTCAAATGATTCATGGCGAGGTGACGCATGGCGGATTGAAGCGGGTATTTGTCGAGAAAGTGAACGGAAATTACCAAGGAGTGGTTTTTCGCTTTACACAAGGAATAGAAGCGGGTGTAAACAGAATCGTTTGGGGACCAGATGGTGCGCTTTATATGGGAGGCATTGGTTCGACAGGAAATTGGCAACATACAGGCGGTTTGTGGTATGGTTTGCAGCGTATGAAATTCAAAGAAGATAAGACCTTTGAAATGTTGGCGGTTCGTGCCAAATCCAATGGTTTTGAAATTGAATTTACCGAAGCTCTGCAAAAAGGGCAAGGTTGGAACACCGATGATTACCAAGCCAAACAATGGTATTACCAACCAACTGAAAATTATGGTGGCCCTAAAATGGACGAAAAACCACTACCAATTCAATCTGTGCAAGTGTCGGAAGACCGCAAAAAAGTATTTTTGGAACTCGGTGGTATGAAACCAGAGCATGTTGTTTACCTCCGCATCGCAACTCCTTTTATAAGTCAAAAAGGGCATGAATTATGGAGTTCAGAGGCTTGGTACACGCTTAATGCGATTCCCGAAAACGACAAAGGCTTTGTGAGTTCGGCTGCAAAACCAAAAACTGCAATGAATACGCTCACCAAAGCCGAAAAAACACAGGGCTGGAAATTGATGTTTGATGGAAAAAGCTTTGATGGATGGCACAACTATGGCAAAGAAACGGTTGGGAGTAGCTGGAAAGTAGAGGAGGGGGCGATGGTTTTAAATACAATCATCGGCAAAGATGGAAACCACAAAGTAGAAGACGGCGGTGATATTGTCAGTGACGAAGAATACGAAAATTTTGAGTTAATGTTGGAATGGAAGATTCAGCCTTGCGGCAACAGTGGAATTTTCTACAATGTGGTAGAATCGGAGGAGTACGATGCAGTTTGGCGAACAGGGTCTGAAATGCAGGTTTTGGACAATGTGTGTCACCCCGATGCAAAATATCCCAAACATCGAGCAGGTGATTTGTACGATTTGATTTCGGTCAAATACGAAACGGTGAAGCCCGCAGGTAGTTGGAATCAAGCCAGAATTGTTTCTAAAAACGGCAAAGTTGAGCATTGGTTGAATGGTCGAAAACTGGTGGAGTTTGAGATGTTTACGCCTGAATGGGAGGAAATGATTGCAGGGAGTAAGTTCCATGATATGCCAGGTTTTGGAAAAGCTCGAAAAGGACATATTTCACTCCAAGATCACAGTGATAAGGTTTGGTATCGGAATGTGAAGATTCGAGAATTGTAATTTACCACTCCAATACTATTTTGCCGAAATGTTGACCCGTTGCTTGATAGCGAAAAGCATCTGCTAATTCTTCAAAACCAAAACTGCGGTCAATTACAGGCTTGAAGCCCGACACATTGATGGCTCGAACCATTGCCTCCTGCGACAAACGACAATCTACTGCAATGCCCGTCATGCGAAGGTGTTTGAAGAACAATTTGGGGAAGGTGATTTCGCCTTTTCGACCATTGCCGAGAATGCCAATCGAAATAATACTTCCGCCAATTTTTGCCGCTTCAATGGAATTATACATAGTAGAGCCTCCACCGACATCCAAAACATGGTCAACGCCTCCACCCGACACTTTGAAAATGGTTTTGCCCCATCTTTTGTCTTCCTTATAGTTTACCACAGCGATTGCGCCCATTTCCTTCAATCTTTCTGCTTTCTCCTTAGAAGAAGTTGTGGCATAAACGGTTGCACCTGCTGCCAAGGCAATTTGTAAACCAAAAATGGACATACCTCCCGTTCCTTCAATGAGAACCGTATCTCCTGCCTTCAATTTCCCTTCCGTCACCAAAGCCCTCCAAGCGGTCAAACCTGCACAGGGAAGAGTGGCAGCTTCGGCATAAGAATAGCCTTTGGGAATAGCGGTTACGGCTTCTGCCGAAAGGCAAGACTGTTCAACCATATAACCGTCCACAGTTTCACCCGAAATGAAGCGAGTTTTATTAAGAGTAGGAGTTCCTTCCTTCCAATTCGGAAAAAACAAAGCCATTACTTTATCGCCTACTTTCCATTTGCTGACACCTTCACCTACTTCAATTACCTCTCCTGCACCATCCGACATAGGCACACGTCCATCCTCTACAGGAATACCACCAATCGCCACCAAATAGTCGTGAAAGTTCAAAGAAGTGGCATGCCATTGTACCAATATTTCTCCTTCCTTTGGGCTTGGACTTGGTCTCTCTATGGTGTGAATGTTCTCTAATCCACCTGGTTTTTTTATAATTACTGCTTTCATTTATTTTTTGTATTGAATGTTTTGAGATTTTATTATCTAAACAACGGTAGTCTTAAAGACTACCGTTGTTTCACAAGGCTAAAATTTAGTTATTTACTTCAATAATAAAA
>JBMYXW010000190.1:0-6146 GCA_049608825.1 Chitinophagales bacterium | reverse complement strand
GGATATTCAAAAACA
The DNA here is from genome assembly GCA_049608825.1 of Chitinophagales bacterium. Lineage (GTDB taxonomy): Bacteria > Bacteroidota > Bacteroidia > Chitinophagales > UBA2359 > JAUHXA01. The sequence continues at coordinate 6,131 of JBMYXW010000190.1, read as the reverse complement.
TAAGTCCCCTTCGGCAGCCAAGCCATAAAAAAGTTGGTTGCAGCATCCTTCGTGCTTTCGTAGTAGCCCAAACCATCTTGGTATTTGTAGGTCGAAATCACATTCATCGGTTCAAAACCCGAAGCCCGCATATCTTTCAGATGCACATATTCCATCGCCCTATCCACTCGAATTTCGATGCGAACCTTCACCTTATCGCCCACGCTGATTTTGGCATTGTCGGTCAGCGGAGTCAATTTAGGTCCGTTTTTGGTGTTCGTTTCGAGGAAGAGTTCCTTTTGGATAGACAGCGGTGTTTCGGCGAAAGTGATTTTGTCGAGTTGCTCAAAATACTGCCAGTACATTGCGCCCCACGCCACGCCTTTGTCGTTTTTGGTGACGGTCACTTTGCCCATGTCTGCGGTCACATCCTCGCCATCCCATGTTTTTTTGAAGTAGCCCGTACCCGCTTCCACGCTGACCGTTGGGTCGTTTTTGGGGTCGAGTTTTTTGCCGCCCACCGTAATCGTTGCGATTTCGTCACTTGACAACCAATCGTCGCCCGTCAAAATCAGCGCGTAACAAGCCTCTGCCGTCGCTTTGGTCGTTTTCCAATCTTGCGTTTGTTTCTGCTTCAAAAGCCAAACCTTCATGTCGTTCACCGATTTTTCGTCCTTCGCCACCTCATCAAAGGCTTCAATCAACAGCGATTGACTCTCAATCGGTGCTTGGTACCAATACCAACCATTTGCCATGTCTTTGAAGTACATGCCCAATTCTTCGTTGTGTACCGCATTTTGGCGCAGCGATTCCATGATGCCGTTTGCCGTTTTAGAATCCGCATTCGTGAAGCGGTGAAGGGCAAGCGCAATCATTCCTTGCAGGTATTTGTTGTTGTCCAACCAATATTCAGCCGCCTGACCTTGATAGTAGTCAAAAGCCGTTTTGTAGGATTTGTCCACAGGAATGTCTTTGAAGAACGAACGGGCATACAGGTATTGAATCTGCACATTGCCGATTTGTTTTTCCTTCAAGTCGGCTTTGTATTTCAATAAGTTGTCATAATCTTCTTGAATCACCATATCTAAATATTGCACCGCTTTTTGGGTCATGTTCCACGTATCACTGTCTTCTCTCACGTTTTTGATGCCCAAATTGTCGAGATGCCCCAAGCCCGAAACGATGTGCTGCGTAATGTAGCGGCTTTCTCTCATGCCTGGAAACCAAGACCATGCGCCATTACTGACTTGCATTTGCTGCAACTGCTTCAAAGATTTGGTCAATTCGCCTCTCATTCGGTCGATGTCAAACAAAACGCCCACTCTGCGCTTGCGTTCGCTTTCGTCTTTTGCCTGTAAAACCCACGGAGTTTCTTGCAGCAGCAAAGACTTCAATTCTTGGTTTTTCTCCAAATTCGACAACAAAGCACCCGACTGTTCTCCGCCATCGTCCAATGAAGCCGTCACCGCCGCTTTTTCCCATTCTTTGAAAACGGCTGCAATTTTGGGGTCAGAATTGGCGATGTGTGAGGCGATGCTGTTGGCATAGAATCGACTGAAAATTTGCTCGGCACATTCATGCGGATATTCCATCAAGTAGGGCAAGGCTTGAACGGCATACCATGCGGGCTGCGAGGTAAATTCAAGCGTCAATCTTTCGTGTTGCAGGGTCGATGACTGCTCTGCCTTGTTCAGCTTTTCAAAGGTGAATTCCTTCGTTCCCGGCTCTCGAATCGGCAAAGGCATACTTTCCGTCACCAACATTCGATTGGTCAAAACGGGAATCGAACTTTCTTCTCCATCCGAAAATTTACCCGACTTCGCAATCACCCGATAGGTAACGGCTTGCACATCTTTCGGAATCTTCAATTTCCAACTGACTGCCGTACTTTGCTCGGCTTTTGTGGTGAAATTGATAGAAGTCGTTGTATTGCCCAGTTTTTGGTCAATTGGCTTCATGGTCAATGCGTCAAACAATTGCAGGACAGCCGTTCCGTTCAACTCATTGGTGGTCAAATTGGAGATTTTGGAAGCAAAAACAATGTCGTCGCTTTCTCTGAAAAAACGAGGTGCATTGGGCATCACCATCAGGTCTTTTTGTGTCACAATTTCTTCCGTCATTTGCCCATACTTCAGTTTTTTGGTGTGTCCAAAAGCCATGAATTTCCAACGGGTCAAGGCTTCAGGAGCTTTGAAGGAAAACGATATTTCACCCTTTTCATTCGTCCGCAATTCGGGCAAAAAGAAAGCAGTTTCGTTCAGATTGGTTCGCACTTGCACATCTTCAAAATCGGTTTCGGTAGGTGTTTCTCCACCTCCTTCTTTGTTGCTGACTTGATTTGCTTCCAATTTATCCATTGATACTTCATCATCGGCTATCATTGCAGCCGACTCTGCCACTTCGTATTCTGCTGCGCCCTCGATTCCTTGTTCTTGCATTGAAGGAGCAGGTGCACTTTTCATCATTGTTCTATTTCTTCCAGAACTACCACCAACCATGGCTCTTTGTGTTCTCATATACCGATAGCCATACAAACTAAAGTCGAACCAATTCAGTTGGTCGTATTGTTGATGTTGCAGGCGATAGTCATATTGGTTCCAAGATTCGGCATACATTTGGGAATTGACCGTTCCAAATCCACTATCGGAAGAAAAAGCACTTTGACCATAATAGTTTGGGTAGATGCTGCCAAAACTCCATCCATGCGGACGGAAAGCATCCAAAGAGGCATCGTACATATTCGCCAACAATTCAGCAGCCACTTTCTCGCCTTTCATACCGCTGATTTTCACTGTCCATTCTTCATCTGCGCCTGGGTAGAGTTTGTTTCGGAAGCTCGACAATTCGATTTTGAGGTCTTTATTGCTCCACGGAACGTTGATGTTGTGGCTTGAAGTGAAGGCTTCGTTGTTGCGGATGGCACTTAGATGGATGGCGAAATTGCCTCGGTATTTCTCCCGAACTTTGACATTATATACATTCTGTTCGCTGTTGGCGGTGAGCCATTTGCGTTCCACAATTTTTTGGTCGTGTTCGACTTCAAAGAGGATTTTGGTATTCGGCAAAGCAGAACCATAGGCAATCACGATGGTTTCGTTGGGTTCAGCTGTGATTTTTGAAAGTGTATGCCAAAATGCTTCCTTTAATGGAATTTCGTCTGCCAAAAATGAAAAGACATCGAAGTATTGTTCAAATTTCACCTCCTCACCGTATTTGTCTTTCGTAGTCAGTTCGACCACGTATTTTCCTACGCTCCAACTTTTGATGTCGTTGGGTTTGATTTTGGAGTCTTTGGCGGTTTTGAAGGATTGTTCAAATACTTTTTTGCCTTTCTCCCAATTTGCAGGGCGGTTTTCGTCTTTGTAAATGTCGTGGTCAAAAGTCTCGTAGTAGTTTTCTTTTGCCATCACAAATTGGTCGGGCTGTTCCCATCTTCTGCTTCTGAAAACTCGCTCAGGTTGCTTCAATTCGTGTATGGTGATTTTTACGTCTGCCGCTTCAAATTCGCCTCCCAAGTTCGTTGTGCTGACTTTGAAGTTGGCGGTGCTGTCTCGGTTCACTTCATCCGAAACTGCGACTTTTGCCAAAAGCGAAATATAACCTACATTGACGCTGCTTTGACTGCTGTGGGTTTCGCCACTGATGTCGGTCACATCGGCATAGAGCATGTAGGTGTATTGCGGTTTTTGGTCGGCTGCAATGCTGGCATCTGGAATGGCGGTGAAGTCAAATTCAAACTCCCCTTTTTCGTTGGTTTTGGTCGTGCCATTTGTTACCTCTAATTCGGAAGAAGCGGGATAGGGAATCCACCATCTGTACCAATAGGGGAAACTCGCTCGGCGCACGACTCGGTATTTCACCTCCGCACCATCGACCACCGAACCTGCATAAGCTTTCGCTTTTCCTGTTACTTTGACGGTTTCGTTTAGTCGATAACTGCCTTCAATCGGATTGAAGATCACTTCAAATTTGGGACGTTTGTATTCTTCGACTTGAATGTTGATGCTGCCGTGTGCGTCTTTGATGGTCATTCGTCCGTTCAATACGCCTGACGGTAGGGTGAATTTGCCATTGAAGGTTCCGTAGTCGTTGGTTCTTAATTTGAGTGTGATCACTTTTTGGTAGTTCACATCGTAGAGTTCAACGCTTGTGGTTTTGTTCAATACCAAATCGCTGCTTTTTCCATCGGTTGTGAGTTTCAAGCCTTTGAAGAAAACCGTTTGACCGGGGCGATAGATGGAACGGTCGGTAAAAAAGAAGGTGCGTGTTTGGCGGCTTTGTGGTCTTTCGTTGCGGTAGTAGAGGTTGTCGTGGTAGGAATAGCGGTCTTCGCCTTTGGTCATCACAACTCTTTTGTTGGAGTAATAATTGTCGTCTCGGCTGTTGTTGAACGAAAATTTGCCTTCGGAATTCGATGTTCCTTGACCCAACATGCGTTCTTCGTATTTGCGGGTTTTGTAGTCGTATTTTCGAGCAAAAATTTCAAATTTCACATTGTCGAGAGGTTGCCCCGTTTTGCGGTGTACTGCAAAGAAGTCGGTCGTGTTTTTGTGTCCATTCTTCAATGCGCTCAGTTCCGTAACAACGGTGTATTGAAAAGTAAAGGCATCTTTTTTCATCGAAAAATCGGCATCCGTTCCCATGATAACCACATATTTCCCGACTTTTTGGGCAGGGGCTTTTACTTCAATGCTGTGGCTTTGGTAGTCGCCTTCGTTGGGCAAATCAACCGACCAAGTATTGAGCGGCTTCAATTTATTGAGGTAGCTCCATTGTTGTTCGGTCTTGCCGAGATTCTTGATTGCCTCCTCGTCTTTCTCGCTAAAGGGTGCGATTTTGGCATACACTTTTGAAATGTTCTGGTAAGTCACCAATGCCCTAAAATCTTGCGGTAAGTTGGCATTTTCAAGAGAGAATTGAAGATTTTTTCGCAGGATGCTTTCCTTCAATGAGGCACAATTGTTTGCGCCCATGCTGTTGGGATGTCGGGCAATGGTCGCTTCGCAAATTTCGATGGCTTTTTTCTTATCCCACTGTGGTGCGGGATTGTTGAGGGCGTGAAACTTTTGCCCATTTTGGCTGTGAAATTTGGCGATGTAATAGCTTGCCATTGCAGAAGAAGAATGGGTCAAAGTATTGTTTTCCAAAGCCTTCAATCCTTCTAAATACAATTCGTCTTTGTTCGGCAAAACGGAATTGTCTCGCACATAATCCAATCGCTTCAAATCGGCATCTACCAGAGCCGTTGGATTTTCATCGTTCAAGTGGAAACGCACTAAATCTTGGAATACCTTGACGGCATAGTATTTGGTGGAAAGTGGGTCGGTTGTGGTAAAATTGAAGTTTACAAAATCACGAGTGGGGTCAAATGCTTGCTTTTGGGTGATTTGAAATTGGTCGGCGGCTTTGGTGATGTTGGATTGGGAATTCATGAAAAAATCCAGTGCATCGTGCGCCAATAGGTCGTAAAGCGTTGGGCGGTATTTTTTAGCTTTGCCCTTGTCATTTCCTACAAGTATGTCCTTGAAGGTCTCAATTTTGGTTTTTTGGAGTAATTCCTTGTTTTTCAAAGAGGCTTGGTAGAGTTCAATGACTTCTGCAATCAATGTATTCGCATCCCAAGTTTGGAAATCGTCGGGCTTGGTGTCGGCAATTTCGGTTCGATTCAGAATTTTGTAGCGATTCTGCTGATAATATTGCCAATAGAGGTTTGCCTGTATGTTTTGGAGGACGGATTGGAGCGGTTCTTGTGCCTTGCCGATTTCTTCGGTGATGGCATTCATCACTTTCTGTTGGCTGTTTTCTTCTTTGTAAGTGGTGTATTTCCAAAGGTGTAAAAGGGACTTGACGATTTGCGGTGCGTTTTGGTCTTCTTTTGCCTTTTGGTATATTTTGCGAACTGTGTCCTCCGCATTTTGGGTAAGTCCTTCATTTTCTGCTTTGCGGACTTCTTTCCAATGGTCTGCGTAGTCTTGTTCAGGGTTCCAATTCATGCTTTCGATTTTTTGAGCGTTGCTACAACTGATTATAGTCGCTAAAATTACGAAAAGTAAGGTGAGGAAGGTAAGAAATTGGGTTTTTGTGAAGTTTATCATGGAATATTTAATTTAGTTTTTTGTTGGTTTTTTTTGAACAGGAACTGCTAGATTTAG
>JBMYXW010000189.1:0-6166 GCA_049608825.1 Chitinophagales bacterium | reverse complement strand
CAGCCGCACAACAAAACTTCTTATTTGCCAGAGAATTGGGTTTTCAGTATTTGGAATTGAAGGAACGTCCTTATGAAACAACGATTACAGAGATTGACTCTTTTGAGAAACTGCTCAACAACTACAAGGCTTCTCATTTTGCAGCGGCTTTATTGATGGATGGTGAGACTTTAGCGAATGATATTCGATTGTTGGCGAGAGAAAATAGTTGGAAACCCGAGTTGTTTTTGAATTTGCTGGAAAAGTACAAGGTTAGTTCAGAAACACTTATGCAGCGATTGACCAATATTTTGCCGCATCATTTTGGATTGGAGGATTTGTTTTTTATTCGCTTGACAGGTACAGGCGATGAAGATGCACAGTCTTTTAGTATGAAAAAAGATTTGCATCTTTCTCAACTGCACAGCCCTTACAACAATGAATTGAACGAACATTATTGCAACCGTTGGGTATCTATTACAAGCATTAAAGAATCACGTTTTGTCAAGTCTAAAAAATCAAAACCAGCTATTATTGCCGATGCTCAAATTTCTAAATATTGGAACACAGACAAGGAATACCTCTGTATCTCATTGGCGAAATCGGGCTTTCAAGATTCCAACAAAGGCGTAAGTGTGACACTCGGCTTATTGGTTAATCCACATTTGAAGAGCATATTTCATTTTTTGAGTGACCCCAAATTGAAGTCCAGAGAAGTGCATACGACCTGCGAACGTTGTGGAATCAGCAATTGTGAAGAAAGAAGATTTCCTCCAATTGTAATTGACCAAGAGGAGAGAGAAACCACGATTTTAAATTCATTGAGAAGTTTGTAAGAAATTTATTACCTTAGGTTTTGAAATCTATTTTTACGTAAAACTTTACCAAAACAACAACAAAATGAACCTAACAAATCAAGTTATCCCTTCAAAAGAAGAGTTCGTCGATTTTATCAAAAATCACCCTTCCAATACACCTATTACGATGGTGAACATATTGAAGTTCAAAGAAAAGTCGGGCAATGGTGATGAATCTGGAAAGGAAGCCTATTTGCGGTACTCCAAAAACATGGTGCCTTTTATAAAGAAAGCAGGTGGAAAAGTTTTGTGGATGGGAAATATTACCCAAACCATTATTGGAGATTATGACAGCCAACCAGATATGGTTTTGATAGTCTCTTATCCTTCAAAGGAATCCTTCATCGAGATGTCAACTACTCCCGAATATGAGGTGGTGAGCAAAGACCGAAAAATTGCATTGGAGTATGGGGCATTGTTGGCTTCCAATACGGTGGGCTGATGGAATAGTAGTTTGGGTTTTAACCCGAATAAATTGTACTGAATACTTTATTTACTGGATGGACGGAATAAATTCCATCCTACTAACGATCCTTCAAAATGAAAAAGAAACTCTTAATTCTCCTCGGTATTTTACTCGCCATTATTGGAATATTCGCATTAGTGCTTCCTTCAATTTTACATTCAGCAGGTTTGCATCCCGACTATGCGGATTCAAAACAATACGAACTCAAAGGCAAAAAAGCTTTAATCATCACGACAAGTCATGGCATATTGAGTGGATATGGCGAAACAACAGGGAAACCCACAGGCGTTTTTGCATCAGAAATGACCGTGCCTTATTACGAGTTTTTGGATGCGGGAATGACGGTCGATGTAGCCAGTATTGAAGGAGGCGAAATTCCCATCGACCCACAATCCTTTTTGTACATGATAAAATCGGATGCGGATGAACGCTATTTGAAGGATGCAATTTTTCAAGAGAAAGTAAAAAACTCCTCTAAAATTGATGATGTAGATTTTACCCAATACGATGCTATATGGCTGGCTGGTGGTTGGGGTGCGGCTTACGATTTGGGTCAATCGGAGGTGTTGGGCAAAAAAGTGAGTGAAGCTTATTATGCTGAAAATCCGATTATTGGAAGTGTTTGTCATGGCGCATTGGGTTTGATTCAAGCGAGAGACACCTTGGGCAATTTCTTGATTACGGGCAGAACCATCACAGGTGTAACGGACAAGCAGTTGAAGGAATTGGGGATCACCCAAACGCCCTTACATCCCGAAACAGAATTGCGAAAATTGGGCGTGAACTACAAAAGCAATACTGCCAACCGAGACATTTTTGCTACGATTACGGTCGTTGATGAAGAACGTAGATTTGTCACAGGGCAAAATCAAAATTCAGGGCATGAAACAGCTCAGAAAATGATGGAGATTTTGGCAGCAGATAAGTAGGGAATTTCGTTTGACCGTCCTTTTTTGCTATCTTGTCTTCACATGTAATCTACAAACAAATATGCAAAACCAATACAACTGCATCATTACTGAACAATGTTATTGATAAGAAACAATCACCTCCAATTTTTTAATTGACCAATGGAAAATTCAAAACAACTCGCAAATCGCTTTAGGGAAGTCCTATTGAGCGGCAAATGGATTGCCAATACCAATTACAAAGACCAACTTTCAAAGGTGGATTGGAAACAAGCTACTCAAAAAATTGGCAACTTAAATACTCTTGCAGCCTTAGCATATCACATCAACTATTACACCGCTGGAATCGTGAATGTATTTGAAGGAGGTGGGCTTGAAATTCGTGATAAATACAGTTTTGACCTCCCTCCAATTGAGTCGCAAGAAGATTGGGATAAGCTATTGAAAGATATGTGGAACAATGCCGAACAATTCGCCAAGCATGTCGAATTGCTGCCCGATGAAAAATTGGAGGAAGCATTCGTCAATGAAAAATACGGTACGTACCGAAGGAATATTGAAGGGGTGATTGAACACTGTTATTATCATTTGGGGCAGATTGTCTTGATTGGGAAGATGATAGGGGAAGGGTAAAATAAACTAAGCATATATTTTAAATAAATTCATCATGAACAACAAAAAAGACAAAATTATTTACTGGGCAGCAACTGGCTTATTGACAGCATTGATGTTAATGTCAGCAACTATGTATTTCATTCAATACGATATGGTCAGTGAAACTTTCACAAAGTTGGGCTTCCCGACCTACATCATTTACCCATTGGCAATTGCGAAAATTTTAGGCTTAATTGCCATCTGGACAAGAAAATCACAAATGTTGAAGGAGTGGGCCTATGCTGGTTTTTTCTTTGATTTTTTATTGGCAGCTTCTGCTCATATCAATGTGGGAGATGGAGAATCTTTGCCTGCCATAATCGCCATATTTTTACTGACCGTTTCTTATATTTTTGAGAAAAAGATTTAAAAACATAAATCTGATCCCCAATGCAAAAACTCATTCTCCTACTCTTTGCCCTTTTGCTTTCTCCTTCAATAACAGCTCAAGAATCTACACCAACAGATTCTACCCATCAAGAACGCCCCAACATCGTCCTCATTCTCGTGGATGATGCTGCCTTGATGGATTTTGGCTGTTATGGAGGAGAAGCTTCAACCCCTAATATTGACCGATTGGCGAAAGGTGGAACGATGTTTACCAATTACCACACTTCGCCCATGTGTGCACCTTCTCGTTCGATGTTGCTGACGGGTTATGACAGTCACTTGACAGGCGTACCCAATTTGCCCTTGTTTTTGCCGCCCGAATATGCCGCAAAACCAGGTTATTCAGGCGTATTGAACAATGATGTTTGGACGGTTGCTACTCGATTGAAGAAGCAGAACTACCGTACATACATCACGGGAAAATGGCATTTGGGACATTCAGAATCCAATTTGCCGAGCAAACGGGGATTTGACCGCACCTATATTTTGGATGCTTCGGGCGCAGACAATTACGAACAACGCCCCTATTTGCCAACCCAAGAATCTAAACCACCGTGGTACAAAGATGGACAATTGATTGATTTACCCGAAGATTTTTATTCTTCTCGCAATTTGGTGGACGAAATGATTCAATTCATGGAAGAAACGCCAAAGGACGATAAGCCATTTTTCTCTTTTCTTTCCTTTCAAGCCATCCACATTCCCGTACAAGTGCCAAAAGAATATACCGAAAAGTACATCAAAACTTATGAAAAAGGTTGGGGAGCGATTCGTCAACAACGCTACGAAAATGCCAAAAAACTGGGAATCATCCCTGTGGATGCGCCTTTGGGAGATATGCTCCCTGTCCTCAAAAAATGGGATGATTTGAGTGAAGATGACAAGAAATACAAAGCCAAAGCCATGGCGGTCAATGCGGGGATGTTGGAGGCAATGGATTTCCACATTGGTCGATACATCGAATATTTGAAAGAGAACAATCAATTTGACAATACGGTGTTCATTATTACCTCCGACAATGGTCCAGAAGCGAGTTCGGTGGGAAGTGTCCAAACGATGAAATGGTGGTTGAAATATGCAGGTTACCACCAAGACTATGAGCGATTGGGAGAAAGAGGTTCATTTAACTACATCGGACCAGAATTTGCGAGTGCGGCAGCTTCACCGAGTGCCTACTTCAAGTTTTATGCTGGTGAAGGTGGCTTGCGTGTTCCCTTGATTTTTTCGGGCCCGAATATTCCAAGCGCACAATCTATTCCTGCTTTTTCGATGGTCACGGATGTCACGCCAACGATTCTATCTTTAGCAGGTGCGCCTCTACCCGCCAAAGTTCCTGCTGGTTCAATGACAGGAAAAAATCTCTATCCTTTGATTCAAGGTGAAACAGACAGCGTTTATCGTGCGGATGAAGCGATAGGTATGGAAGCCGCAGGGCAATGTGTACTCTACAAAGGAGAAATGAAATTGGTCAGAAATGGCAGACCTTATGGCGATGGTGTTTGGCGACTGTACAACCTCACCAATGACCCAGGCGAAACTACCGACCTCTCCAAATCTTCTTCAAAGCTTTTTGCAGAAATGACTCGCCATTATTCGGATTATACCGACAAATATGGTGTGTTGGAAATGGGCATAGATTATCAACCCCTTCAAGAAATACAAAACAAAATGATAGCGCAATTGAAGGTCGCTGCAATGCCATGGTTGGTAGGCTTTGTGGTTTTGGTATTGGGAATTTTTGTTTGGAGGTGGAATAGGAAAAAGTAAGGTAGTTTGTCTATGAACGGAATAAATTCCGTCCTACTTCTTTCGTCCAAAATCTAAATAGTTTTTTTAACTGATAAACAATATATACGATATGTTAGAATGGTTAAATGACCCAAATACAGGAAAGTATGCAGTATTGGTAACCTTGCTTTTTTTTGGAGGTATCGAAACATTTGGTGGACATTTCAAAGGAACTAAACGGACAAAAGACGACTGGATAATAGAGTTTTTGGGATTCTTTTTGGTCTCTTTTGCAAGTTTCGTAGGGCTTTTTGGGATTCTGTATTTTGGTAAAATGATTTTGCCTGATGCACACAATTCTTTAGCCAATTTGTCTTTGTGGTTGGCAATACCTTTGTATATGTTTGTGGACGACATTGCACAATACTGGTATCATCGGTCTGCCCATGAGTATGATTTTTTGTGGAAACACCACCGCCCACACCATGCTGCCGAAGAAATGGGAGTGATGGTTTCGTTTAGAAATTCCTTCGTTTATTATCTCTTTTTGCCCAATGTTTGGTGGGCAGCAATATGCACCTTTTTAGGAATGATTCCTGCAACGGTGATTGGTTTGATTATCAAACAATTAGTGGTAACAAGCTCACACAGCACCTTCAGATGGGATGAATATGCTTATCGAGTCAAATTTTTGAGCCCAATTATGTGGGTGATTGAGCGCATTTTTGTGACCCCAGCTTTTCACTATTCTCATCATGGGAAATCAAAAGCAGACAACATAAGTGACCCCAACGGAAATTTTGGCAATGCCTTCACCATTTGGGACCAACTATTTGGTACAGCTACTTTTACACGTAAATTTCCGACAGAGCTTGGACTGCAAACAGACCCAAAGGATGGCTGGTCTTCACATCTTTTTTATCCGTTTATTACTTCCAAGAAAGAAGGCAGTGAAATTGCCAAAGATTTTAAAAGAACAAAAACGGCTACTTTGGAGGCCATAACGGTAGAATTGGAAGAGGGAACACATTTGTGGTGTCAATGTGGATTCAGCAAGAACCAACCTTTTTGTGATGGTTCTCATCATGGTACAAAAATTAAACCTGTGGCTTTTGAAATGAAGCAAAAGCGAAAAGTCAAACTGTGTAATTGTAAACAGACTAAAACTGGCCCTTTTTGTGATA
>JBMYXW010000188.1:0-6184 GCA_049608825.1 Chitinophagales bacterium | reverse complement strand
GAGAATAAACTGATTTTTTCGCTTTGTATTTACCTTGCAGTAAGTTCTTCTTCAATTCTTCCAAAACCCGATTGAACTCCATTGCAGTCTTACGATAGGTGATTTTAATTTGAGAAATATCCTCAGAATTGTACAAATGTGCGTTTGACTTCACCATTTTGATGGTTTCTTCAATTTCTATTTGCATCCCTATATATTCCTTCATAAAATGGGTATTCTTCAATTCCTCCATACTTGATACAACTTTCTCCGAAACACCTGCAAGATTGTTGTTGATGTTAGAAGTATTGCCATAAGAATTGTTTTGGTCGTACTCATCGTATTGACCATTCTGTGCTTGTAAAGAAAGAGTAAGGGCGAAAAACACGAAAATAACTGCTGCGATATTCAATTTAGAAGATTTCATAAGGGTAAGCATTTAAATTTAGTTGATGATTCTAAAATGTTGTTTCTCAACAACACTTACAAATATAGAAGATATAGGAAGGGTCTGAAAGCCAGTTTTCTGATAAACATAGGAGTCTAAATCACCAATCTCCTATGCTTATAACTGACCATCAACAATCAACGAACGGTTCGCTGTTGAATAAATCAATTACTTTATTAGACGTATCTTATGGAGAGTTTGGAAAGAATAGGAGGAGTTTTTTTTTAAAAAGGCATAGGTTCATCCTCTTTTGGATTCAATAAGCTTTCCTTGTATTCTTTTGCCTTCTGATCAGCCCAAGCCTTTTTTGAATCCGTGTGGACTTGATTTTTCAAAACTGCCATTTTGATGGCTGCAATAGCTGTTTCTACGCCTTTGTTGCCGTATTTTCCACCCGCTCTATCTTTGGCTTGTTGATGTGTTTGCGGGGTGAGAACGCCAAAAATAACAGGGCAGACTGTACTTGAACCAGAGTCGTTTTTGCGAAGATTGAGCTGCATAATGCCATTTGCAACAGCTTGATTGATGTATTCATCGTGTCGAGTTTCGCCTGTAATGACACAGCCCAAACAAATAATCGCATCAACATGAGGATATTGCACTTCCTGCATCAGTCGAGCCGCATAGGGGAGTTCATAAGTGCCTGGCACATGGTATTCTTCAATGTCTTCTGCCAACACGCCATGTTGAAGTAAGGCTTGTCGGCAGCCATCGAATAGAGCAAAAGTAATATCAGTATGATAATCTGTAACGATAATACCAAAGCGATACCCCTTTGCATTAGGCACAGCATTTAAGTCGTAATCAGACAGGCTTTTGAGATTGCTCGCCATAAAAAAGAGAAGATTTGTTGTATAGGAGAAATAAACAGACAAACATATAAGCCATTTCACAAAAGAAGACGGAACAATATTCCGTCTTCTTTTAGATTTAGATTCTCATCTGTATATAATTTGAAATACCTGTAATACAATACTTGGCTTGTATTACATTTTGGCTTCTACACGAGCAATGTATTTGTCAATGCTCTGGCCTACTTGAGAAGTAGGATATTCTTTTTTGATGGATTCATAAGCCGCTTTTGCACCACTATTATTGCCTTCGAGTTCCATTGCTTGACCTGCTCGCATCCAATACATTGTAGCGGTAAACTCATTATTGCTATTACCAGCCGCTTTTTTGTAGTAGCTGATTGCATTCGACATGTCTCCCAATTCGGAGTAGGCATCGCCCAAAGCACCCAAAGCCATTGTACTCACAACTTCGTCATCGCCATCAAATTTTTTGAGATAAGTAACAGCATTGTCATAATCGCCCAAATTCAAATAACTAACACCTGCATAGTAAGCTGCCAAGCTTGTCGCATCAGTCATGCCACTATAGCTATCCATGATGTCAATAAAACCAAGCGAGTTCCCATTTCCATTCAATGCCAATTGGAAAGAATCTTGTTTAAAATAACGTTCTGCAACATACATTTCTGCTTGTGCCTCTTTTTCCTGACCAGGAACATAAAGATTATTAAATGCCAAAAATGCCAAAATCAATACAAGAATACCTCCTACAATTCCCAAGACTATATTGCGGTTGTCCTCAACAAATTTTTCAGCTTTGCCGTAACTTTCCTGCAATTGAATTTCCTGCTCAAGTATGTCGCCTTTAGGTTGGGTATTTTTTACTTTTCTTCCCTTGTTGTACGTTGCCATCTTTTTATTCTAAAACGTTTAATGTAAAAAGGTGATATAAGAATGCCAAAAAATCGACTTCCTATTTTTTCGGATGGCAAAGATAGTGAATTTACAAATTTTGTTCACTATATCTTTTTTTATTCTTGTTTTTAATTTACCTAAAGCACCTTTCTCATGCGTTTATGCGGAATTCCAGCATCCATAAATTCGCCACTTGTCGCTTCAAAACCCAAGTTTTCATAGAAGGAAACCACATAAGTTTGTGCCTCTATCAACATTTGTTTGTAGCCTTTTTGTTTCGCTATTTTGAGAACAGCCTGCATCATCCATGTTCCCAAACCTCGGCGACGGTGTGATTTGCGAATCACAAAACGTCCCATTTTCACATCTTCGCCATGTTTCACCAATCGAAGCGTCCCAACAACTCTTTGCTGACTGTCCAACACGACCAAATGATTGCATCGGCGGTCATATTCATCAACTTCCATTTCGATAGGAACACGCTGTTCCCACACAAAAACTTCAAGTCGGAGTTTGATTGCCTCGACCAACAATGGGTTTTTGGGAGAAATCAATTGAATAGAATAATTCTTACTGATATTTGTTTGCTGACTCATGGGCTTACATTTTTGAATGTGACTAAACATAGGTTGAAAGATTTTTATTGGATAAAGATAGGGGAAAATAACTATCTCTCCTCTTTTACCTATGTCATATACTTTAACAAATCAATTTTTATTCCACAATCATTTCCCTGCCCCTCTCCTTCCTTCAATATTGACTCTGTTTAAATCAACGACCACAACAAAACATTTGGTATCAATGACTTTGCCTAACCCTATCATTTATTTTTTTCTCATAAAAAAAATGTTGGTATGTAAACTTATCACTTTGTTGTGACAATTGAAGTGGGCAAGTTCGATTGAATACGAAACTTTTCGATTCCCAATCAGTAGGGCGGAATTTATTCCGTTCAAAATCAGTTCCTTTTTCTTGTGTGATACATTATACAATCACTCCACCAACACCTTCTTTACCAATCGCCCTTCTTCCGTCTCTACTTCCAATAAATATACTCCTACTGCAAAATCTTTTGTATCAATCACCTGTCGAAAATCCCTTTTTTTCATTTTTCGCTCATACAACAGTTCGCCTTTCAAATCATACAGTCGAAGCACCGTCTTTTGGTTTCGGGGCAATTCGGCTTCTACTCGAAAAAAGTGACGGTTGGGATTGGGGAAAATGCGGATTTGATTGGCTAAAGGGTTGAGTGTTTCGATGTCCGTTTTATCGTGTAAAGTGTAAGTGCCGTTGTAGAGAGACCCCATATAAGCTCCCCAAAAGAGATTTTCAGATGCAACAAAAGAGAAGTTTTTACGGCGAAGGAAAAAGCCTTTGTTGGGTTTCACGCTATTACTATTGCTGTGTTGAGAATAAATCATTTCCAAGGTCCCATCGCTCTCCAAATCTCCTATCCAAGCGGTTGAACCCAAATTCGTACCCGATTGAAAGGAGGTCAAATCGCTTGTTGTATTGTTTTGGAAATCCCTCATTCTCCATTGACTTTGGTAAGGTGCGCCTTCTGCAAAATTTTTATTGACACAAAAAACCGCTTCATCCTTCAAATCCCCATTGAAGTCCACCGCCAAAGGCGAAATAATACTCCAACCTTCCAGCGTATCTTGCTCCAAGATTTCACCTGTTTTGCCATCTATCATCAACGCAATAAAATTCAAAAAAACAGGTGCAATTCCGTCTCCTACAATCGTAAAAATATCGGGTATCGAATCATTGGTGAATTGACCAATTGCAGGACTTGCAACCGTTTCTGTTCTTATAATGCCCGTTTCCCACAAAATACTATTGTCTTTGCCGCTGATAGCAATGATTTTTTCACCATAGCCTCCAATGATAATATCGTGGATCCCATCGCCGTTCACATCCGCCAAGCTTGGAGGTGGAACATATCCCTTTTCATTATCGCTCACCAAAGCTACTGCATTACTCAAATCTTCGTTCAGCACATCTGCCAATGACACCCGCCAAAGCGAACCTCCAATGGTTTCACCGCCCGAACCAAATATGACCTCCAATTCGCCATTCCCAAAAAAATCATGTACCAAAGGCGAAAGATAGGTTTCTTTGCCATCTGGAACAGGAGCTTTGGCGATTTGTGCGCCATCCGCCCCACTAACTACCATCACATTTCCAACGGGTCTGTCAAAATCTAAAGGAGTCGCAAATTTATCGCCTCCATTGGCAGTGAGCAAATCTCGTACTCCATCGTTGTTTTGGTCGGGAATCCACTGACAGGTATAGAAATTGTATAGTCCTGCTTCGGCTGCGCTTTCGGTATCTCCTTCTTCAAAAAACTCCCAAATCACTTCACCTGTTGCGCCATTGATGGCAATCAATTCGGCATCTCGTCCTCCAATGAACACATCATCAACCTCATCGTCTGTGATGTCGCCAAACAAAGCACTGCCAAATATTTGATTCCTTGCAGCGACTCTCCAAAGCGGATTGCCCGTTTTCCCATCGAATGCGCTGACGCTTTGGGTTCGTGTGAAATCTTCTAACCCTCCACCTACTACAATGTCCAATATTCCATCGCCATTGAGGTCGGTAGCTCTTGGGGAGGAAAAATTGTTGGTAGAATCGGTAAAGGCTGTCCATTCGGTTTGGGCGCAGAGTGGATTAGTTTGGAACAGGAAGAGGGAACAAAGTAAGGTGATTCGTTTTAGATTTCCTACAAGAGAACCAAGCTCCTGAAACTTCATCCCCCTTTGAAGGGGGCAAGGGGGATGTTGCGAAAAGTGTGAGGCATTTTTCATATTGGGGGATTATTTAGATCTGTTAGGTTTTCAAAAATCTAACAGATGATTAAGTAGTTCGCCAAAATAACCTAAGATTAAGAATTGGGAAATGAATTGATTTTTAGTGTATTCAAAATTTATCATTCATCATTCAAAATTGTTCGGGTATGTACTTGTCTTTTTATTTAACTTTGCTGTATGAAAACAGTTCAATCTCTCATCATTACGGGCTTCGGAATCAACTGCGAAGAAGAGCTTGCAGCCGCTTACAAATTGGCGGGCGCAGAAGCCACCATCGTTCACCTCAACGACATTTTAATCAAAGGGTTCAATATTCACGATTTTGACATTGTGAATTTCCCTGGAGGTTTTTCTTTTGGCGACGACATTTCTTCGGGTAAAGTCTTGGCTAACAAAATTAAGTATAAAAAGTTGGATTCTGGCAATACATTGTTGGATGAATTAAAACGTTTTTTGGCAGACGGCAAGTATGTCATGGGCATCTGCAATGGGTTTCAAGTCTTAGTCAAAATGGGTTTGTTGCCCAATATTGCAGGAGATGTGGAACAGGAGGTGACTTTAACCCACAATAATTCGGGCAAGTACGAAGACCGTTGGGTGCATTGCAGGGTGAACGAGGGTACAAATACGCCATTTTTGAAGGGAATCAAACAGTTTGCTGTGCCTGTGCGACATGGAGAGGGCAAGTTGATTTTGAAGGACAAAAATGTGGAAGCACAGATTTTGAAGCAAGGACTGAACTGTTTAACCTATTGTGATGCAGACGGCAATCCTACGGATGAATATCCTTTGAATCCCAATGGTGCAGCTTTGAATTGTGCGGGTTTGACCGACCCAAGTGGGCAGGTTTTTGGCTTGATGCCGCATCCAGAGGCTTTTTTGAGTTTTTACAATCATCCAGATTGGGGAAGATTGAAGCGGGAGAACCCCAATGTATCGGAGGATGGTGAAGGATTGCAGATTTTTAGGAATATTGTAGAACATGTTGAGGGGCGAGGCGTACTTGAATTAATGATGAAAATCAAACCTCAAATATCATGTAATCGAATATCATAAATCCATGTACAGTGCGCTCACAATAAGCAGATGTTTGAAGTACGATAGACGAAGTTTGATTTATGATATTCCACTATAAATCAAACCTCAAATATCATGTAATCGAATATCATAAATCCATGTACAGTGCGCTCACAATAAGCAGATGTTTGAAGTACGATAGACGAAGTTTGATT
>JBMYXW010000187.1:0-6209 GCA_049608825.1 Chitinophagales bacterium | reverse complement strand
CTAGCATAGCTTCTTTTTGTTGCGATGCCATCTCACTATCGCTTAACTGTGGCAATGTTGCCATCTTTTTTAAAATTTCAAGTTTCACAGGAGCAAATCCCTCTGCTTCAATAGTTGCCAAATCCGAACCGCTGACTTTAATGCCCATCGGCGCACGCATTCCCGTTTGGAGCATGACCAATCGGGTTTCGATGGGCTGCAATTTGGGGGCAGAGGTTACGCCAGGGAGTTTGGTGGCTTTCACGATTTCTTGCCAAATGTCGTCTGGGCTTTGGATTTCGTCTCGCCATTGTCGAAAGTATTTACCATTGGAATCGGGTATCAATTCGCCTTTTTCGTCTTGGAGATATTTGCCTCTTTCGTCAACTTTGAAGCGGATGCGTTGACCGTTTTCGTTGGTTTTGTATTCGGTTTTGTAGTTGATGACATTTTCGTACATCGAAATAGGTGCAGGGTCTAAGGCGGATTCTACACGCCCCAATTTTCCGACAACGGTTTCGACTTCGGGAATGGAGGTTGCAGCCATGTCCAACATTTTCAAGGCTTCTAAGTTTTCTTCCATGCCCGAATGTGGCATTGAAGTGGGCATGAGGAGGAATGAACCTTCATTTAAAGAGGGCATAAATTCTCTTCCTGTTTTTTGGAAAATAGAGAAGCCTACGTAAACGATGAAAATGGGCAAGAGCAAGAATAACCATTTGAAGCGCAAGCAAAACCGCAAGATATTTTCATAGAAATGAATGACCATTTGGAAGAAAGCGAGTATTGATACAATGAGTATGGTGACGAATAAAAAATTGACGAGTAGGCTGTTGTTTACGCCTAAAGGCATCCATTTTTGGGTCAAAAAGTAGGCTACTAATAACGCCACTAAAAAGTTGAGAATCGTTAATGGAGAAATTTTCCATTTAGATTTAAAAATGGAGAACTTAGAATGAATGTTGGGCTTATTGGGTTTTGGGCTGAGTTGTGGGCGAACCTTGGAGGTGTCGCCGAAACGTTTGAAATTGAAGCCAAAAAGCCAGTGGGCAAATGGCGGAATCAAAATAACCGCAACTATTATAGAAGCTAAAAGCGCAAAGGTTTTGGTGAAAGCCAGTGGACGAAACAGTTTTCCTTCGGCGGCAACCATTGTGAAAACGGGCAAAAAACTAATGATGGTCGTGGCTACGGCTGTAATGACGGCAGAGGCAACTTCGGTAGTGGCTCGATAAACAACCTCTAATTTGTCTTCCGATTCATCGGCTTGCTTCAATCGCTCTAAAATGTTCTCACACAGCACAATTCCCATATCAACCATCGTTCCAATGGCTATCGCAATACCCGACAAAGCCACGATATTGGCATCTACACCGAAATAGCGCATGGCAATAAAGCACATCAAAACGGCAATCGGCAGCAATCCTGCTACCAACAAAGATGCCCGAAAATTGAGGAGCATGATGATGACGACAATGATGGTAATGAGGATTTCGAGGTAGAGAGCTTCCTCCAATGTGCCAATGGTTTCGTGAATAAGTTGGGTGCGGTCGTAAAATGGTATGACCGTCACTTGTGAAACCGTTCCATCTGCCAAAGTTTTGGTGGGTAAACCGCCTGCAATTTCGGAGATTTTGGTTTTGACATTGTTGATGACCTCCAATGGGTTCGCTCCATATCTCGCCACAACGACACCGCCTACAACCTCTGCGCCTGACTTGTCCAATGCACCCCGACGAGTGGCTGGACCCAAATAAACTTTCGCTACGTCTTTGATGCGAATTGGCGTGTTTTGGCGGGCGACAATGACCGTTTCCTCTAAGTCTTCGAGGCTTTTGATGTAACCCAAACCCCGTACAAAGTATTCTACTCGATTGACTTCGATGGTTTTTGCGCCTACGTCAATGTTGCTATTTTGGACAGCTTTGACAACTTGTGGGATGGTAATATTGCTGGCTTTCAGGGCATCGGGGTCGAGGTCGATTTGGTATTCTTTGACAAAACCCCCGACCGAAGCCACTTCCGAAACACCTTCTGTTGCGCCCAAACCGTATTTGACATAAAAATCTTGGATGCTCCGCAATTCTTGCAAATCCCAACCGCCTGTCACATTTCCATCCATATCACGCCCCTCCAATGTGTACCAAAATATTTGCCCCAAAGCAGTGGCATCTGGCCCTAAAGTTGGTTGAACGCCATCGGGTAATAGGCTGCTAGGGAGGGAATTGAGCTTTTCGAGGATGCGAGAACGACTCCAATAAAATTCTATGTCGTCATTGAAGATGATGTAGATACTGGAAAAGCCAAACATGGAATTGCTCCGAATGGTACGCACGCCTGGTATTCCCAACAAGGCGGAGGTCAATGGATAGGTGATTTGGTCTTCGATGTCTTGGGGCGAACGTCCCATCCATTTGGTGAAAACGATTTGTTGGTTTTCGCCAATGTCTGGAATGGCATCTACTGCGACTGGGTCTTTGGGCAGTGCGCCTACTTCAAAATTGAAGGGTGCGGTCGACAAACCCCATGCCACCATAATCACGAGGAAGAGTACGGCGAAAAGTTTGTTTTCGAGGAAAAAACGGATTGTTTTGTTGAGCATTTAATTATCGCAGATTTTGCAGATAAGGATTGATAGGACACTGATTGAACTGATTTGAGAGATTAAAACTGATTTTTTAAAATCCGTATCAATCAGTTTTGTCCGTTTAATCTGTGTGCTGTTATTGGTGAGGAAGGACACGACTTATTAAGTTGACATATTTGGACTAATTGGACAGATTAATTTATAATCCGTATCAATTAGTTTTACCTGTTCAATCAATGTCCTATCACAAAAAAAAAAAAGAGGATTTAGCTCAACAAAGGAAAGATTGTACCAACAATGTGATGTCTCGGCATAGCAGCGGGGGGGAATAGTGCTGGTATTTTACGTTGGTATGATTGAAGGAAATAAAGGTGTAATTGAATGGAAAATGGAGTATTGCAGTCCATTCAAAATCTGGGGCAATGTCCTGTGATATGGAAGGGGAAATTAGGTTTTCTTCCAAATGAACATATTCCGATTCATTGCTGCAACAACCTTTTGAGTCTCCCTTTTCAGCGTGTTTGCACGTTGCTTTGGGAGCTTGGTGGTGTTTGCAGCCCGATGTTTTTTGACTTTGGAGTAGGTCATGGCAATTTGGAGGTTGAAAAAATACAGCTATCCCTTTCAATTGATTTTGACAATAGTGTTTGTTGATTGTCAAGCCCATTGAAGTCCCTATTATAAGTAGGGCAAGGATAATATGGATTGCCTTTTTGAACATTGGTGTAAATTTAACCCAATTTATTTGAATTTGTTTTTAGAATTTGGGACAAATGTTACAGAATTTAAAGGGAAGAGTATTTTGAAGGTAAAGCGATTTTTTATAAGTAAGCTAGCGTGGGGTGATTGGAATAAACCATCCTACTGTCACAAACCTGTAAAAGTCCGCCTCAATACCTATTCTATGTAATTTACCTACTCAAAAATCGTTTACAAGACATTATATTTGTCGAAGACCATTGAAGCAAGGAAAAGAAAGAAGGAAGGTGAGAATTGACAGTCAATTTTTAAATCTCACCTTCCCACAACTCACTTCTTTCCTTCAAAATAAATGACATCCAACAAACACAAATTACCATTCTATGAAGCAAGTCCGACCCGTTTTGATACTGTTCGTTCTCCTTTTTCTGGCTAACACCCTTCAAGCCCAAACCACCAAAAATCTCCACTACCCCACTCCCAAATACCCCGAACTCTTCAAAACCATTCCACTCATAGACAGCGAAACCCCAAAATGGGCAGTCGCCATGTACGGCGAAAACCCCAATGTCTATCAAGTCGTGGAAATGTACCGAGACTACTACAAAACCCACAAATTTGTCAAAACCATCCATACCCAAAATTTCAAACATTGGCAGTGGCGAGTAGAAGAATATATTGACGCAGAAGGTTTTATTGAAATGCCCGACCAAAAAACGGAAGAACGGCAATCCAAGCGATTGAAGGAACGCTTTGAAGCCCGGCAAGAAGCCAATCATTCCCTCAAAAAAACAGGTGCATCCAGCGAATGGTACAGCATGGGCCCTTTCGAGACCTACAAACAAAACACCACACAACCCGTTTCCATTCACAAGAACATTTACAGCATAGACCAATCCGAATCCAACCCCGATTTGCTGATTTGCGGCACAGAAGCAGGAGGCGTATTCAAGTCCACGGACAAAGGATTGAATTGGAGTCTGACCAATAAAAGTGAGAACTTCGTGGGCGGCAACGGTGCGGTCAAAATCCATCCAACCAATGCCAACGTCTTTTTAGTTGCCTCCAACAGCCGCATTTATCGCAGCACCGATGGCGGCACGACTTGGAATGAAGAACACTATATGGGCGCAGGCGGCTACGAATTTCGCTTTCATCCAGTACAAACCGACATCATTTTTTGTGCAGCTTCAAATGGATTGTATCGCTCCGATAATGGAGGAGATACTTGGGCAAAAATTTTCAGCGAAAGGTGCTGGGACATAGATTTTCACCCTACCGATGAGGAGGTAATTTACCTCCTCAAAACCAACTCTACTGCCAAACGTGCCGAAGTGTTTCGTTCCGATGATACAGGTGCGACTTGGACATTGAAGGACAATGGCTATTTTTCACCAAGCGATTTGGCGACAGCAAGCGATGGCGGCGGAAAAATTGCAGTGAGCGCAGCAGCAGGAGCAGCCGATATTGTCTATGTCTGTTTGATTGGCGCAGGAAAAGCAGCAGATGGCGGATGGGTTGGCGTTTACAAAAGCACCGACAAAGGCGAAAATTGGGTCAATCCAAGTGGGCAAGATGGCGCACCAGAAGAGGGATATGGCAGCATCAATGGCGAAACGATGTGGAATGTAGCCGCTTACAGTGGTGGTTACCACCAAGGCTTCTACAATTTTGACTTTGAAGTATCAGATACCGATGCCGATGTTTTGTGGATAGCCACTATTCGATTGACAGAATCCGCAGATGGTGGCGCAACTTTCACTTCAATCGGCGCAGCTAACAGCCAACGATTGAGTGATATCCACGCAGATGTCCAAGATTTGGAGGTCAATGGAGGAGATATTTGGGTCGCAACAGATGGTGGACTCAACTTTTCGGATGATGAATTGATGACCCATGATTCTCGCAAAAAAGGCATTTCAGCTTCTCATTTTTGGGGATTCAATACAGGCTGGAACGAAGATGTATTCACAGGTGGACGCTACCACGACGGAACGATTGCCTACTACGAAGGTTATGGTTTGGGCAATGTGCATCATGTCGGAGGAGTCGAAGAACCCAGTGGTTATGTGCATCCCGTTGAAAGCCGAAAAGTCTATTATCGAACCCATTATGCGAGTGATTACACTTCCGTCAAAACCGTTCCTACGATTTTAGGAGAAACCACCATTGGACATTCTTCTTTGCCGCTTTACCCCAACGAAAGTTACAGCACTTCCCGTTCAAGTGGGCTTTATTTTCACCCTTCTTATGCCGACCACCTATTCATGGGACGAGGAAACTCCATTTTCAAATCTACCAATGGCGGCAGCAATTTCGACACGCTTTATACCTTTCCAGCAGGAGCAGTTTATGAAATCGAAATCTCCCGAAACAATCCCGACATCATCTACACCGTCTTCAAACCCAATGGACAACAATGTCTGATTTACAAAACTTTGGATGCAGGTGAAACATGGACAAGCATCACCAATCCACCAGCCAATACAAATCGCCTCGAAATCTCACTCAACCCTGCCAACGACCACGAATTGTGGGTGGCATTGGGCAGTGGCAGCAATGGCGAAATGGTATATAAAACCCTCAATGGCGGTTTGACTTGGCAAAACATGACCACGCCCACTTTGGACGGTGAAGACACACAAGACATTTATTATCAAGGCGGCACAAACGATGTGGTCTATGTCGCCACCCACAATACCCTTTTCCAATACGATGCTGCAGCCAATGAATGGATAGACTATGGAAATGGTTTGCCGATGATTGCGAAAGTATTGAAGATAAGACCTTTCTATAGAGACGCAGAACTCCGATTGGGTTCTTATGGTCGAGGCGTTTGGGGGCGTGAAATGGCAGATACAAATTTCACCCCGATTGCCCAACCCATCACCTACCGAGACAGCGTTTTTTGCGCCCAAGACAATGTACAATTCGATTGTTATTC
>JBMYXW010000186.1:0-6236 GCA_049608825.1 Chitinophagales bacterium | reverse complement strand
TTTTAGACGATGGACGGCAGACGGTGGACGGCAGACGGGCAAGAGTGGAAACCTTGACAACAGTTGCAAACTTTGTCAACGGTTGAAACGGTGGGTAAACTCAAGCACGTACAGACGTTTTACTAAAACGCCTCTACAAATCTTCTTAACAATCTATATCCTCCTTCAATTGCTCTTCCCCTTCCGCCATTTCCTCTACAACGGCAATGTGATGTGGACAGAAGAAGGGTATCGCTTTGCGTGGCGGGTGATGTTGGTAGAAAAAGTGGGACAAGTCCGATTTTTTGTGGAAGACAAAGAAACCCAGCGCAAAACGGAAATTATCAACGGAAGACACCTAACTTTGTTCCAAGAAAAACAAATGAGTGTTCAACCCGATTTCATCCTTCAATTTGCCCATTTTTTGGAGGATGAATACAAGACTCATCATGGCATGAAAAATCCTGTTGTTACAGCAGATGCTCATGTAGCTTTAAATGGAAGAACGAGTCAACGATTCATTGACCCAAATGTAAATTTGGCAGCTATTGAAGAAGGATTCGGACGAAAAAACTGGATTTTGCCGTTTAAGAAATAAATTATGAGCTATAAACCAAGTGGTTTGTATAATCTTTTTAGCTCTTTCTCTGTTTTCAAATAAAAAGATAAAATCATGTTAAAAATACCAATTCACACCGAAATTGATGTTCAATTACTACTCAAGGGAGTTGAAACTATGGAGATAAATGATTTAGAGAATTTCGCAAGGGATTTGAATGCAATGATTGCAAGGAAAAAAATTAAAAATAAAGATTATCAAATAGCTAAACTACTTCGTCTTCACAACGAAACTATTTTAGACACCACAAAAAGAAATAGATTTTTTGTGTTGTTGGATAAATTACAAGCAGAAGCAATTTCGGATATAGAACACAAAGAATATTTGGCTTTAGCAGAAGAAGAAGAAAATTTGAGACTTAAGCGTGTCAAATATTTAATAAAACTCTCTCAATTACGCAATATCACTCTTCCTGTATTGATGGCGGAATTAGGATTAACTCCAATTGGTCATGCGTAGAAAAGCAATCCCATTAAAAATAAAACTTTTGGTTAGAGAAAGAGCAAAAGGGTATTGTGAATACTGTTTGGCTTCTTCAAGTTTTGCAACTGATTTCTTTCCAATTGAGCATATTATCCCAGATAGTTTAGGAGGAAATTCTCACCCCCAAAACCTAGCACTTTCTTGTAGTCGTTGTAATGGACACAAATACAACAAAATAAACGGTTTTGACCCTCTGACCAATCAAGAAGTAAAATTATTTAACCCTCGAAAAGATGATTGGCAATCTCATTTTCAATGGAATGAAGATGAAACAATGATGCTTGGAATTACTCCAACGGGAAGAGCCACAATTGATTTGTTGAATATAAATAGAGAAAATAATATAAATCTCCGTTCTCTTTTGCGATTAGTGGGCTTACATCCTCCTGAAGAATACCCATCCAAATAGCAGCTAATATAAACACAACCATGTCAAAATATACCTCATTATTCATTATCCATTTTCAATTATTACTTCTTCTTTGCAGCCTTCAAACCTATGCCGCAAACATCACAGGCAATGTCACAGACGCAATCAATCAACAAAGTTTGGTGCAAGTCAGTGTATTTTTGGAGGAAACGGGAGTATTGGAGGAAACCAATAAAAAAGGGGAATTCCAATTTGAAGACGTGACAGACGGAACCTATACTTTGACTTTCTTTTTGAGAGGTTATACTTCAATTAAGAAACAAGTAGAAATTGAAAATCAACACGATGTAATTGTCAATATTGCATTGGAAAATCTGCAATTGGAATTGGCAGTAGTGGATGTAGCAGCCGAACCCGATATCACCTACAATCTTCACCGACTCCGCAATGTCGAAGGTTTGGCGATTTATGCAGCCAAGAAAAGTGAGGTAATTGAAATGAGCAATTTGGTTGGGAATTTGGCGACCAACAATGCACGACAAGTTTACAAAGGCATTGCAGGGTTGAATATTTGGGAGAACGATGGCGCAGGGTTGCAATTGAGCATTGGCGCAAGAGGCTTAGACCCGAACCGCACTTCCAACTTCAACACCCGACAAAACGGCTACGATATCAGCGCAGATGCTTTGGGTTATCCCGAAAGTTATTACACGCCACCGACACAGGCTTTGCAGCGAATCGAAATCGTGCGAGGTGCGGCTTCCCTTCAATATGGACCGCAGTTTGGTGGTTTGTTAAACTTTGTCTTTAAAAAAGGAAATTCAGAAAAACCCTTTGAGTTCGTGACCGAAAATACGGTGGGTTCATTCGGTTTGTTCAGCACCTTCAATAGCATTGGAGGCGGCAATAAAAAGACGGATTATTACGCTTTTTTCCAGCGAAAACAAGGCAATGGCTGGCGACCTAATTCTGATTTTCACCAAAATACGGCTTACATCAATGTGAACCACGAATTTTCTCCAAAACTAAAAGTTGGGCTGCAATACACCTATATGGACTATTTGGCGCAGCAAGCAGGCGGGCTGCAAGATTTCGAATTTGAGCAAGATGCACGTCAATCCAAGCGAGCCAGAAACTGGTTTCAGGTCAATTGGAACTTAGCAGCCTTAACCTTGGATTACCGCCTATCCGACAACACCAAAATCAACAGCCGCACTTTTTACCTCAATGCCCGAAGAGAAGCATTGGGTGAATTGGGCGCAATCAACCGCCCCGACCCTTTGCGAGAACGAGATTTGATACGAGGTGAATACGAAAACTTTGGCAACGAAACCCGCTTGATTCACCGCTACCAATTGGGCAATCAATCCAGTACTTTTTTGGTGGGTGGACGCTACTATCAAGGCTTTAGCAAAAGTCAACAAGGAAATGCAAGCGATGGTAGCGATGCAGATTTTCGTTTTTTGAATCCCAACGATTTAGAGCGTTCTCAATACGAATTTCCGAGCCGCAATGCCTCTCTTTTTATCGAAAACTTATTCAACCTCAAAGGAGGTTGGAGCATCACCCCAGGCGCAAGATTGGAGTATATTCGCACCGCTTCAGATGGCTTCTTCAAAGAACGAGTTTTTTCGGGTGGACAGGTGATTTTTGAGCAGAAATTTGAAGACTCAAAAGAAAACAGCCGCAGTCTTGCCTTGCTTGGATTGGGTGTGGGTCACAAAATCTCGGATGATATTGAAGCTTATGGAAACTTCTCACAAAATTACCGCTCTATCAATTTTACTGATTTGGCGGTGGTCAATCCCAACTTGGTCGTAGATAGTTTATTGAAGGATGAAAAAGGATACAATGCAGATTTGGGGATTCGTGGACAAGCATTGAAAGGCGCAGTTCAGTTTGATGCAAGTGTGTTTTTATTGCGCTACCAAAATAGAATTGGAGTGGGTGAAATCACTGTTCCCGATGTTGCCGTAGTCGAAAAATCAGTGGCTTTTCGGACGAATATTGGGGATGCTCGGATTGTGGGTTTGGAGGCTTATGTTGAAGCAGATGTATTGCAGCTAATGGACAAAAAATCGAATAAATGGGGGTTGTCTGTTTTCACCAATTTCAGCGCATTGAAGGGGGAATATCTCTCTGGTCAATCGGCTTTTGTAGGCAATGATGTGGAATTGATTCCACCTTTCAGTCTCAAAACAGGCATCAATTTGTCTTACCAAAACTTGAAGCTTTCCTACCAATACGCTTATACCCAACAGCATTTCAGCGATGCGACGAATGCTGAATTTGTAGTAGATGCTACTCGTGGCTTGATTCCTTCTTACAGCATTCAAGACCTATCGGTTAGCTACACTTATCACCGCTACAAACTACAATCGGGTATCAACAACTTGATGGATGCTCAATATTTTACTCGACGTGCGGCTGCTTATCCTGGTCCAGGGATTATTCCTTCGGATGGCAGAAGCTTTTATTTGACGATTGGGGCGAGATTCTAGGAGTTAAGCCCTATACTCAAGAATCAAACTTTCCACAAAATTAAGCTGTACGTCCATTACAAAAGCAATATCTTCCTTAGACATTTCAGTTTGCTCGTATAAATTAATAATAATTTGTACTTTTGTTATTAGAGCTGCTGTTTTAGTTATTTTTTCTGTTTTTTTTACATCAGTTCGGTCTGTTTCCTTTGCAGCCCGTTCCAACTCCTTTACCTTCCATTCTAATCTATTTTTCATTGCCTCGAAGGTCTCTCCATAAAGTGCATTGCAAATTACGTTGGCAATTTCTTTATCGTAATCAGTAAATGTCCAGTTGTCTGAATTAAGCATTGTATTCACGAATTACTCTTTCTACAAAATTAACTTCTACAACCATTACAGAAGCAATATCCTCTATAGTCATTTTGGCTTGATGGTAAAGATTTAAGATAGTTTGCATTTTTGTTTTCATTGCAGCCTCTTCTACTTTTTTCAATTTATCTTGCATCATTGCAAAAGTATTTCCATAAAGAGCCAAATTCATTACATCAGCAATTTCCCTATCGTAATCTGTCAAAGTTATCATACTTTTGTCTTTTAAGGTTTTATAAAAGTGATTTTTAAAGAGAATTTCTCGTTTTTCGTCTAAACGCATCAAATTCATCACAAACGATACCAATGGAACAATTACTGACTTTGGAAAGTTTCCTGCTTTTACTCGTTTTTGAATGAAATCGATTAAGGCTGTCTTCAATTTCAAACGATTGTCAAAGTTTCTTTTAGTTTTGATGATATATAGAGCTGCTAAAACTGCTATGGCAAAAGGATTTTTCGACTTTTGAAGTTCCTTTTCGTTTTGTTTTCTGACCTGATAGGCATTATATTTATAGCTAATTTCAGTACCAAAATACTTGTTAGTGAATTGATTGTAGTCTTTAGGAACATTTTCTCCTACAAACAAGGCAATAGCAGTGATTTCTTTGATTTTGAACTTGTCGAAAATACGGTAGAAATAGGTGAACATTCGTTCGGAAAATGTAGTTTCATGGTCTGTTTGTACTTCAATGTGAATCAATATCCATTGTTCTGTATTATTTTTGAGATAGACTTTGACCAAGCTATCATTGATTTTTTTGTCTGCATTTTCAGGAATTGCTATGATTTTGTAGAGTTCCTGTTTCAAAAACTCTGGTTTTCGAGAAAAATCTATTTCTTCAAATAAATCGGGCATAAAGAAGGCTACAAAATCTTCAAATAGATGTTCGATGATTTCTTTCCAACGGGTATCGTGGTCTATGTTTTTGGAAGGCATGGGGTTGTTTTTGCTTGAAAGTAAATGCAAAAATAATTTTGGTTTGATTTTTACATTCTCATTCTATTAGAAGATAAAAGACCAATTGCTAATGTTAGGAGTATAAGCAAGTAAGAAAAGCCAGTATCTTGTGAAATAGCATACTTGTCCGTTAGTTTTTTGCTTGCAATCTCTAAGGCATCTTCCAGAAAATCCCCTTCACGAAACTTCATTACCTTGTGGCAGTACCAAGTGCATTTAACTTTTTTTAACGAATCATCTTTCCCGTTCAATAGTTTGATTATTACCATTGTAGGCGGAATGAAAGATGTATCTATCGTTGTTTCTTTTCCTGTTGATTTAAAAATATGCCGAGTAATTTTTGGATTTCTCTGTTCATAAGATTTAGTTTTTAATACTACAACATCACCTATCTTAAATACATGATTTTTATTCATATCCAATTTTTTTTACAAAGTTAACAAATAGTGTTAATAAATCACTATTTTTGCCTACATCTAACGCTATGCTATAATGGTCAAGTTTCCTATACTATAAGAAAGCTTTGTTAGAACACGAGTGTAATATTTGCAAATTGTTAGTATTGCCTGATTGCTTATTACCTTACTGTTTCTCTACTCAATTATTGACAGGCACTTTAACAAATCAATATTGAGATGTGTCAGATACAGGTTATATATTCTTTATATAGACGTGATTATTACATCGGACTAATCGGTGAAAGCCACTGATGATAGTATTGTACTGATTCATTTTGAATGAATAATTTATTTAGGTTATTATCGTTATTCTATTGCTTACGTCTAATTGGTGTAGAGCAACAACTATGGTCTGCACTGTTCACACAACATCTACGTTTGACTCCAAAAATGGCTGAACAGCCATCAGCGCGTTGCTGAACTGAATTTTGAAACAAGACAAGGTAGTAAATCACATGGCTTATGCAAGTCTGTCAATCTCAGATTTGATTGATGAAATCAATAAGAACAAATA
>JBMYXW010000185.1:0-6258 GCA_049608825.1 Chitinophagales bacterium | reverse complement strand
CCGCTTTCGTCACGGATTTGGTAGGTAAATTCGTCTGCTCCAAAATAATGTTCTGAAGGTGTGTAAAGCAATTCATTTCCGACTTGTTCCAATGTTCCGTTTGATGTTTGGGTGAAAGCTTCAATTTGTAAGTTGGTGATATCTGTTTCGGCATCGCTGTCATTTTCCAAAACGGCAATGCTGATGGAAGTATCCTCATTCAAAACCACCAAATCATTTACTGCAATAGGTGTATCGTTTACAGGCGAAACCCCAATACTCACTTCTACCATTTCGCTTTCACCACCATTGCTATCCGAAGCTCGATACATGAAACCATCTGTTCCAAAATAGTTTGTATTGGGTGTGTATTGCAATTGATTGTCGGGCAAAAGTTGAAGTGTACCGTTTTCTGGTTGGGTGAAATTGGAGGGATTGAGCGTCAAATCATCACCTTCAATGTCGCTGTCGTTTTGAAGCAAATCCAAATTGATTGCGACATCTTCATCCGTCACAAACTCATCTGCAATCGCCAAAGGCGCATCGTTTACAGGCAAGACTTCAATACTCACCTCTACCATTTCGCTCTCGCTACCATTACCGTCCGAAGTTTGGTAGTTGAAACTGTCTGTTCCGAAATAATTTTCGTTGGGCGTGTATTTCAACTGGTTGTTGGCTAAAAGTTCGAGTGTGCCGTTTGAAGGGTTGGTGAAATTGGCGATGCTTAGAATATCGCCATCGGGGTCGCTGTCGTTTTGGAGGACATCTAAGTCTTCGGAGGTGTCTTCAAGCGTAGTGAAAGAATCTGCTGTTGCGGAAGGTGCTTGATTGACACCCGTAACAGTCACAAAAACCGTTGCATTGGCTGTTCCACCGTTGTTGTCGCTGACGGTGTAGGTGAATTGGTCGTTGCCGTTGAAGTTTTCGTTGGGGCTGTAAATCAATTCATTGCTTTCTTGCGTGACCGTTCCGTTGTCGGCTTGTTTGAAGGTGATGATGTCTAAATTGTTGCCATCTACATCCGAATCGTTGTTCAATACTTCAATGCCAACAGGTGTGTTTTCAGGCGTGGAAACCATGTCGTCTATGGCAAGCGGCAAATCGTTTACTGCAAAAACGATGATGGTTACTTTTGCCGTATTTTCGCCTCCTTTTTCGTCAGAAGCGGTGTAGAAAAACTCATCTTGACCATTGAAGTTTTCATTGGGTGTGTAGAGCAGTTCGTTGTCGGTTTGGGTCAAAATGCCATTGGAGGTTGAGGTGAAACTTGCCAATTTCAAAACGTCTCCGTCCAAATCACTGTCGTTTTCCAAAACTCGAATCGTAACCGCTACATCTTCGTTTGTTTCTACAATGTCGGCTACAATATTTGGTGCATCATTCACGGGAATCACTTCAATATTGACGGTTGCTGAATTACTAACTTCACCACTTTCGTCTGTAATTCGGTAGGTGAATTGGTCGCTTCCATTGAAGTTTTCGGCGGGTAAATAAGTAAACCTGCCATCGGTTTCTTGTACCAAAACTCCGTTGGCCGTTTCGCTGTATTCTACAATTGTCAAAATCTCACCGTCCAAATCAATGTCGTTTGAGCGTACATCAAAAGTTACGGGTGTGTCTTCGTTGGTAGTGATTTGGTCGTTGGTGATTGTGGGTAAATCGTTGGTGGGCAATATCGTGATGAATACGGTTGCTTCGTTGCTCACTGCGCCTTTTGCATCTTCGATGCGGTAGGTATAGCTGTCTGTGCCGTTGAAGTCAGCATTGGGCGTGTATCGAAGGACACCTGTACCGATGATTCCCACGCTGCCATTTGCGCCTTGCGAATAGCTTTCGATGGCGATGTAAGAGTCGTCCACGTCAATGTCGTTGTTCAAAACACTGACGATTCCTTGCTTGTCTTCAATAACCGTTTTGCTGTCGTCCACTGCAATCGGTGCGTCATTGACCGACCAAACTCGAATGCTGACCTCCGCAAAATTACTGACCGTTTCCGTTTCGTCCACCAACTGATAGGTGAATAAATCGTTGCCGAAAAAGTCGGGGTTGGGCGTGTAAAGGAAGTCTTCACCGACTTGTTCAATCGTTCCGTTTTCGGGCTGGGTGAAGGTTTGAATGCTCAAAGCGTCGTTGTCGGGGTCGCTGTCGTTTGCCAAGACATTGAAGCCAATGGGCGTATCTTCATCGGTTTCTATTTCGTCTGCAAGGGCTTGCGGTGCGCTGTTTACGTCAATCACATTGATTCGCACGATTGCCGTTGCCGTTTCGCCATTGCCGTCCGCAATCGTGTAGTCAAATTCATCTGTGCCGATAAAATTGTTGTCGGGTGTGTAGGTCAATTGCTGCCCATTTTGCGTGACCGTTCCGTTTGCAGCTTGGGCGAAGGCTTCAATGTTGAGATTGTCGCCGTCCACATCGTTGTCGTTTTGGAGTATCGCCACATTGACTGCGGTGTTTCGGTCGGTTGTTATTAAGTCATCCATTGCAGTTGGCGCATCGTTTATCGGCAGCACGTCAATTGTGACCGTTGCGGAAGCGATGGAAGCACCGTCTGAAATGGTATAGGAAAATTGGTCTTCGCCAAAAAAGTTCAAATCGGGGCTGTACTCCAATGTTTCGCCTATTTGCTGCAAAGTGCCATTGGAGGGCTGTCCAAATTCTTCAATCTGCAATGTGTCTCCGTCCACATCTAAGTCGTTGGTCAAGACTTCAATCTGCAAATCGGTGTCTTCGTTGGTTGTTCGGTTGTCGTTGATAGCTATTGGCAAGTCGTTGATGGGCAGCACTTCAATTTGTACCAAAGTCGCTACGCTCAACCCACCATTTCCATCGCTGGCTTGGTACATAAATTCGTCCATGCCATTGAAGTTTTCCTTGGGCATATATTCCAATTCTCCACTTTCCTGCAAGGTGAGCGTACCGTTTGAAGTAGGTGTAAAATTGTCTATCGTCAAAAAGTTGCCGTCTGCGTCTTGGTCATTTGCCAATACGTCCATCAATAAAGCTTCGTCTTCGTTGGTGGTGAAATTGTCTGCAAAAGCGGTTGGCGGATTGTTGACCGTTTCGGCATTGATTTGGAGGGTGTAATCTTCGATTTCGCCCTCGCCTGTGTAGGTGCTGCAAGGGGAGGCATTGGAGTTGGTGCTTAGGCTGATTCTCATTCGAGTTGTGCCTGTGGCGGCATTGGAGGGAATGTTGACCGTTCCAATGACTTGGCTATTGCTGCTGTTGGAGGTGCTGAATGCCAATTCATTGAAGGGGTCGAAAACTTGGTCTTGATTGAAGTCTATCCAAATTTTCCAATAAACGGTTTGTGTTCCGCCATTGCTTTGGGGCGAAAGGGAGACATTGTAGTTTTGGTTTTGTGAAACGCTGTATGTCAAGTTGGTGTAATTGCCATATCCATAATTTTGTCCCGAATTATTGAGTTGTCCATTGAAGGTTGTGGAAGAAATCCAAGTGTCCACGCCATTTTCGTAGCCATAACAATAAGAATCGTTGCAGCCCAAAGTGGTTGTGAAGTAGCTATTTGAAAATTCGCTTTCTGACACATCACAAACGGCTTTTATTTGCCATTCGTAGGTGGAACAGGGAGATTGTAGGGTGGCGAAATAGCTGTTGGAGGTGAGGTCGGAAATGGTCGTCCAAATGGCTGTGCCTTGTGGTCGGTAGCGGAGGGTGTAGCTTTGGGCATCGGTTGAATTTGCCCAATTGACGGTGTAGTAGAGGTAGTTGAGGTTGGTGAAAGTGAGGCTGTTGGGCAGATTGCAGGCGTTGGGGGTGGTGAGGTTGACGGTGTAATCTTCGACTTCACCCCAAGTGAAGGTTTCGCAGGGAGTTGGTGCGCCTGAATCGTCATTGTATTTCATGCTGACTCTCATGCGGGTAGTACCTTGCTGTGCGGTCGTAGGGACGGTGATTTCGCCCGAAACATTGCTGCTTGTGGCTGCTCCTGCATCAAAGGCGAGTTCGTTGACATCGTCAAAATCTCCATCTCGGTTGTAGTCTATCCACACTCTCCAATATTCGTTGAAGGGGTCGTTTGCAAATTCGGGTTCGAGTTCTATTGTGTAGGTGTCGCCCAAAAATAGGTCGGTGCTGATGTCGGTATAATTTCCATATCCGCCATCTGCGCCTGTGCTGTTGTCGATGTCTGCAATGGCAACTCTGCCAATCCATTCGTCAGTTATGACTGTTCCTGTTGTGCTGCAATAGTCGCTGATAGTGATGTAGTTCTGTTTGGAAACTGTGTAGGTGCATCCTGCGGTGTTGGTGACTTCAACGGACACATTGAAGTCGCCGCCTGTGGAATAAGTGACGCTTGGGTTTTGGAGGTTGGAAGTGGCGGGTGTGCCTCCTGCAAAATTCCACGACCAAGTAAAATCGTCTGCTGAATTGCCGTCTGTGCCTGTGTAAATGGCGGTGTATTGAACGCTTACGGGAGCTAAACCTGCTGTGGGCGTGGCGGTAAAATTATAATTTTCGGCTGCGCTGCTTTCCAAATTGACGGTGTAATCTTCGACTTCGCCACTGAATCCGACTTGGCAGGGATTGGGGAATTGTGTGCCGCTCATGCTGACTCTTAGGCGGGTTTCGAGGTTGTTGATGCAATTTGGCAAATCCAAATCACCTGTGACCATTCCGTTGCCGCTGCCTTCAAAGACCATTTCGCCTGTGTCGTCCAAATCTTCGTCACCATTGAAGTCTATCCAAATTCGCCAAAAGTTGTTGGAAGAATTGTTGGGATTCAAAGAAACGGTGTTGGCAGCTCCTTCTGTGACGGTGAAGGTGACGGATTTGTAGTCGCCATATCCGCCATCGTTGCCAGAGTTGTGGGCAGTTCCATTGACGGTGACATTGGAGATGAAGGGCGAACCTGTGTTACCTGCGGTTTCGCAATAAGGGTCGTCGCAATAGCGTCCGTCTAATGTAACAACGCCTGTATTGTTGGGGTCGAGCCAAGTTTTCAATTGGTTGTTGGCGGAACCTCCTGCGTCCCATGAGTGGGAAAATTTGCCGTAGAAGTCGGGTGCGCCATTGTCGTTGGTGCCAGCGCAAGCGGCTGAACCTCCAAAGAGTTGTCCGACAATGCGTTTGGAGGGGTCGAAAAGGGGCGAACCTGATGAACCGCCTTCGGTCACGCCTACATCCCAATCATCGACTCGCCATTCGTTGCCGCTTGTCGTGACTGGCTGATTTTCGATGCAGATTTTTTTGATGTCACCTGCGGGGTGGTGTATGCCTGTGACGGAGGTGGCGGCGGCAGGTGTGTTGCTCCAACCTGCGTAATAGACGTTGTATTCGGGGGGCGGTTCGGAGTTGAGTTCCAAAAGGGCAAAGTCGGAAGCGGCGAGGTTGGCTTTGAGGCTGGCTCCTGTGACGCTTTGGTTGGTGGGACCGTTGATGTTGCTGCAATTGGGGCTTTCGTAGTTGAACTGAAAGATGAATTGGTTCATTTGGGCGGCACTGAATCCGTCTGTGCAGTGGTTGGCGGTCAAGAAATAGGGGGTGCAGTCTTGGGTTTGGTTGTTGACCAATGCGCCTGAACACAAGGAGTTTATCATGATGATTCGGGCAACAGATTTCTTTTCGTCTTGCCAATCGTCGCCTTCTGGGCAGTTGATATTGACATTGCACGCACCTGAATCGTTGAAGCCTTTTTCCAAGTCGTTCTGATTCTCGATTTCGGCTTCGATGGAGCGAATGAAACGGTAGCCGTGGACGATTCGGGATATTTGGATAATGCCTTGTCCTTTGACGGCTGCGGGTTCGTAGTACTCCAATATGGTGCGCTCATCTTCTATGACGTTGGTGGCGAAGGTGCGAGAGGGATGGTTGTTGTAGGCGGTGAATGCGCCTAAGATTTTGGTTCGGCTGGGATTGTAGAGGTGGAAGGTTGCGCCTTGGGGTAGGTGGAAGTCGCTGTAAGTCAAATTGATGGAATGGGCTTCAGGGCAGTGGATTTGTAGTCGCCATATTCTATCGCCATTGGGCAAGGTTGCCCATTTGCCGCTGTTTTGTAGGTTGTGTTGGACTTTGAAGATTTTGCCGAATCTTGGGGGGAGGTGGTTTTGGGCGGCTTTTTCGTCTTCGGAGGTTAGGGTTTTTAGGTTTATGGGAGGGGTTTTTATGGTGGGGATTTTTTGTTGGGTTTTTGAGAATTTGGGGATTGAGGGGGTGGAGATTTGGGCTTGGATTTGGAGGGTTAGGATTAGGAGAAGGAGGAGAATGTGGTGGTTCATTTTTTTTGGATTGATTTTGGTGATAGTGTTTTTTGGG
>JBMYXW010000184.1:0-6276 GCA_049608825.1 Chitinophagales bacterium | reverse complement strand
TGAAAGTTGGCGATTGGAGAGGTTGATTCCTTCAACGGTCAAGACGTGTTTGCCATGTACATTACTCAAAGGGGTGAGGCAGGAAGTCATGGATTGATAGGTCATTTCTTCGCCACTTTCATCGAGTGTTCCAATCAAG
Organism: Chitinophagales bacterium; assembly: GCA_049608825.1. Classification (GTDB taxonomy): domain Bacteria; phylum Bacteroidota; class Bacteroidia; order Chitinophagales; family UBA2359; genus JAUHXA01. Next base: position 6,137 of record JBMYXW010000184.1, on the reverse strand, counting down.
ACATTGCAGGCTCCGCAATCTCCTTCTCTACAACCGATTTTTGTGCCAAAGAGTTGTTTTTCGTAGCGTACAAAATCGAGTAGGGTACTGCCTGATGGTAAGTCAGTTTTGACCGTTTTGTTGTTGAGGATAAATGAAATCATGAGCGAATGATTAAAATGAAAAATCTTAGATGGTAAGGTGTAATCTTTGAAGCATGAAAAGGTGACATCTTAACATCGGGTTCGAGGCGACACCTCAAACCTTTATTTATTTCTGTTGTTCAAGGTTTTGTTTTATTCGACTTTTGTAGTGTTTTGGGCAACCACAAGGGTTGCCCCTACTCAATACTCCACCTTATCCGACTTTGCAGCCCATGCTTCAAAAACTTGATTGGCTTCTTCGCTCATAATTTGGCGGGTTTTGATGGAACGATTTTCGATTTCGAGATTAATTTCTTGGTAGATAAAATCGTCATCAAAGCCAATTCGGGCAGCATCTTTTTTGGAGCAGGCATAAAATATTTTGTCGGGTCTTGCCCAATAAATTGCGCCTAAACACATCGGGCAAGGTTCGCAGGAAGTGTAAACGATACAGCCATCTAACTGGAAAGTATTGAGGTTTTTGCAGGCATTGCGGATGGCGACTACTTCGGCGTGGGCGGTTGGGTCATTGGAGGAAGTCACTTGATTGTTGCCTTCGCCCACTATTTTTCCGTCTTTCACCACGATTGCTCCAAATGGTCCACCTTCGTTGGATTCCATGCCTTTGCGAGAAAGTTCGATGGCACGCTGCATGAATTGTTTGTCTTCTTGGGTCATAATATTTATTTTTAAAACAAACACAAGCTAAAACAAGTTCTACAAAAAACCAATAAATTATGCTCTTAATCGCAGACAGTGGCGGCACCAAAACCACTTGGGCTTTTGTACATTCCGCCGATGATATAGAAATATCCAAAACCAAAGGCATCCACCCTTACTTTCAGAATGTCCAAGAAATCAGCCAAATCCTCGAATATTTGCCGATTGACCTGGTAGTAGAAGTGACTGAAATACAGTTTTATGGAGCGGGCTGTGGGGCAAAGGAACAAGCCCAGAAAGTAGCGTCTGCATTGAAAAATCACTTTCCCAATAAAGCCAAAATTGAAGTCCATACCGATGTTTTTGGGGCGGCAAGAGCTTTGTGCCAAGGGTCGGCAGGAATGGCGGCTATTTTGGGAACGGGTTCTAACACCTGCTTTTATGATGGCAAAAGAATTGTCAACAATTCGAGGGGTTTTGGATTTATTTTGGGGGATGAAGGAAGTGGTGCGGTGATGGGAAAGCAGTTGGTGATGGATTATTTGTATCAAAAAGTGCCTCTACATTTATTGATACAATTGGAGGAAAAACATGGTCTTGAAGACGATGAGTTATTGAAGAATGTCTATCAAAAACCTGCCCCCAATCGCTATTTGGCTCAGTTCAGTTATTTTATTCACCAACATCGCAGCGAACCGTATATACAGCAATTGCTCCAATCTCATTTTGAAGATTTTTTCCGCAAACGAATCCTCATTTTTGAAGAACATCAAAAATTACCCCTTCACCTCATTGGTTCAATTGCTTTTTATTTTCAAGAGGAGATTAGAGTTGTTGCTGCAAATTTTGGTATTGAAATTGGTAAAGTATTGCAGAATCCTGTCGAGGGTTTGGTTGGGTATCATTTGGTGTCTGGTTGACATAACTATCTACGGGTTTGTACTATTTTTTGGCAGAAGCTAAGACAGGGATGGGCGCATTTTCATTAATGATTGTGAGCCATCCGTCCTAAGTGCATTGTCTATTTCAAACCCTCACTTTTTCTTTCGATTCTGTTCTTCAATAGCTTCTGCCTCTTCTCTGTTAAATCCCTGTTTTTGAAGAATATCCACAATTAGCGGAGTTTTTCCTTCAATATAGGAATCTATATCGTAGGGATATTTTGCAGCCAATTGTTTTTTGAGGTTACCGTATTCAATAACCGCTTTGGGGTGACTTCGTAGATAATCCCGGAGGAGGAGGTGATTTTGAAGGCTTGCAATTCCTTTTTTACAAACATATAGGTGATGATTTTGCCATGTTTGGTTCAAATTGCAGAACGGAACACTGTCTGATTGGCGCTTGAAAGCATGTCTGTTTTTGACTCCCAAATCTCCTCGATATTCATAACCCATCTTTGCCAACTTTGCTATCACCTGTGGCAATGTTTCATCTTCTTTCTCGATGATAATGTCGATATCAATAATGGGCTTTGCAGCCAATCCCTCAACAGAAGTACTACCAACATGTTCGATGCTGAGAAATAAGTCTTTTAGAGGTCTTTCGATACAGGCTTTGAGGGCTTCAAATTGCAGCTTCCAACTGGGATTGTAGTCTTCAATGATTATTTTTTTCACTTGTTTTTAGAGAATGGTAAGCAGGAGGATAAATTCCTGCTTCTTGTTAATTAAATTTAAGGTTGATGACAAATAGAAAAGACTAAGTTAAGCAATTTTTGATGATTACTTAGCTTAGTGAAACCTATGAAATAGATTAAACCAAATTCATTTTTAATCCACTCACCTCCAATGAATTTTTAAATTTGAGTTTGTACTTTGAATTTGAGCTTTCACTTAGTGCCATATAACAGTTTTTTTCAAAATGGGCATTACTCCTGTACAATTTTTCTTAATTTCACATGCTATTCATCTTAATTACATTTTAATTTTCATTCATGGCAAAACCTTCAAACCCTCAATTTGGCATCGTTCACCTTGCCGTCATTCCCATGCGAGCAGAAGCTTCTGACAAAAGCGAAATGGTCAACCAACTTCTCTTTGGCGAAACATTTGAAGTATTGAAGCAAGACCGACAATGGGCGCAAATTCAAACGACCTTTGACCAATACGAAGGTTGGATTGACGAAAAACAATTTCTTCCTCTTTCTCAAAAAGAACACCAAAATCTTCAAAACAAATCTCCTATTCACACCTTAGAAACGATGCACCCGATTCTGCACATTTCTGAATATTTTCCCATTCTAATGGGTAGTCGCCTCCCTCACTTCAATGGCAGAAAAGCCCAACTCGCCAATAAAGTTTATACATACTTGGGTGAAACTACCTACAAAATGGGCAAAGACAAAGCAAGCCCTCAACAAATCATTGGCTTCGCTTTCAACTATTTACACGCTCCCTACCTTTGGGGCGGACGTTCTCCTTTTGGTATTGATTGTTCGGGATTGACCCAACTGGCGTTCAAACTCGGCAACATTGCCCTTCCTCGTGATGCTTATCAGCAAGCTGAAATAGGCGAAACCATTGGAGATTTTGCAGCAATAAAAGCGGGTGATTTGGCTTACTTCAACAATGACGATGGAAAAATTATTCACGTTGGTATTGTATTGAATAACAAGGGCATTATCCATGCAAGCGGCAAGGTAAGAGTCGACAAGCTCCACGAACCTGGCATCTTCAATGTCGATACTAAGAAGTATTCACATAAGTTGGCAGTAGTGAAGAGGTGTCTGTAAAGTAGGACGGAATTTATTCCGTTCATAGAAAATCTACTCGGACTAAAGTCCAAGCTACTGCAATATGAAAAAATAATTGCCAAAGCTAATAAAACAATTTACCCCTATCTTTCCCCTCCTTCCCTACCTAAACTTAGGTACACATCCCACAAAAATCGTTAATCAAATTACCCAAACAGTAGTATTGTAGGCACAATATTTAAGTCATATTTTTGCAGCAATGGTTCTTATTTAGAATTAGTCTAATTAAAATTAAATACCTTTGCAGTGATGATACCCTTAAAACCCTATTTTACATTTATCCTATTAGCCCTCATTGCTTTGTTTATTGGCTGTGACAAGGACGATGATGATGCACCGACTTATGACATTCCCACAACCTACAATTTTGAGAATGTCAGTTACAGCGGTCAAACACAACGTTTGGCAATGATGAGTGAACTGAAAACCTATATGGCTACTTCCCAAACACAGGGAGTGCCTTTAGATGCAAATAAAATGAAAGCCATGTATGCCAATGATGATGCAACTGCAGGCTGGTCAAATACCTACGATACTTCCAAACAGTTAAAAAGCAAAACTTTTGAGAATGTTCAAGCGAATTTTGATGGACTTTTTGAAGCCTTAGCGAGTGCAAGTCAATCTACTATTGAGGGAAGTGAAGGTATAGCGGGTGTGATTCAAAGTTTGGATGGCGCAAAGAATTATTTGGTAGGCGATAATGGTTTAGACCATGCTCAATTGATTGAAAAAGGTTTGATGGGAGCGTGTTTTTATTATCAAGCAACTGCAGTTTATTTTGGAGACGACAAGATGAATGTGGACAATGAAGTAATTGAAGAAAGTGAAGGAACTACAATGGAACACCATTGGGACGAAGCCTTTGGTTATTTTGGCGTGCCGACTGATTTTCCGACCAACTTAGATGGTCTCGTATTTTGGGGAACATACTCCAACCAAAGCAATGATATATTGGGTTCTAACCAGACACTGATGAATGCACTCCTAAAAGGTCGGGCTGCCATTTCCAATAAAGATTTGGATACCCGTAATGAAGCAATTGTAGAAGCTCGTGATGCGTGGGAATTAATTGCAGTAGGTTCTGCTTTACATTACTTAAATAGTGGAATTGCCAACTTTGACGACATGGCTTTGCGTTCTCATGGTCTTTCGGAAGCCATCGGATTTATTTTTGGACTTCAATTCAATCCTACAAAAAAGGTAAGTAATCAAGAGGTAAATGACCTACTGACTACAATAACAGGAAGTTCCGATTTTGCGTCTATGAACCTCTACACTACTTCAATCGAAAAATTGCAGCAAGCCAAAGATGAATTGGCAGTCGCTTATGGATTGGAGGTGCAGAAAGATGAATTCTAAAAAGTAGGATGGAATTTATTCCGTCCAAAACTAAACACAAGCAACACACAATGAAACACATACCCTTTCTATTTCTTTTACTCCTTCTTTTCACCTTCAATGCCTGCAAAGACGATACAGGAGGTGGAACTACAAGCTGTGGCGGAGATTTTGACCAATCGGCAATGTTCCAAAACATAGCTGACAACCTAATTTTGCCCGAATACTCCAATCTGAAAACCAAAGTGGATGATATGGTAGCAAAAACCGAAACCTTCACTACTACTTATGATGTGGCAACATTAGAAAGCCTAAGAAACGCTTACATTGCAGCCTATACAAGTTGGCAACATACTGCTCAATACAATTTTGGTCCAGCCGAAGAAGTATTTTTGAGAAGTAGTGTCAATAATTTTCCTTTGGATGTTGCAATGACCGAAACCAATATTCAAACCCGCACTTACGACTTCAATCAGCCCGATAATTACGATAAGGGTTTTCCTGCAATGGATTACCTTTTGTATGGAATCGCAGAAGACGATAATGCGATTGTCCTCCGATACGTGACCGACAATACTGCCAATTACGAAGCATATCTAAAAGCAGTTGTTCTTGACATTCAGGAACGGGTAAACCACACCGTAAATGCCTGGACAAGTGGCTATGACGAAACTTTCATCAACAATACAGGCACAGCAGCAGGTTCTTCTTTGAGTTTGATAATCAACCAACTGAACGCCAATTACGAACTGATTAAACGTGAAAAATTAGGTATTCCTTCTGGTGTTTTGACATTGGGTTTTCCAAATACAGATAGAGTTGAAGCCTTTTACAGTGGTCATTCACAAGTTCTTTTGGAAGCATCTCTACAAGCCAGTCAAGCACTGTATTTGGGCGGAAATGGCTTAGGTTTGGATGATTATTTGACACACGTAAAAGCTCAGAAAAACGATGAGCCTTTGGACAATTTAATCAAACAACAGTTTACTTCTGCAATTGAAGCGATAGATGTAATTGATTCCCCCTTGTCTGCTTTCATTGAATCCAATCCAACTGCCGTTGAAAATGCCTACAATGAAGTCACCAAACAAGTGGTAAATATCAAAACGGATTTGCCTTCAGTTTTGTGTGTTTCGATTACTTATATAGACAACCCAAGTGATTCGGATTAGATAAATGATTGAATTGTTATACTGTTTTATTGTTGCACACTGAACGCATAAAATAGTGCAACCATTCAACCATATAACAATTCAGCCATTCAA
>JBMYXW010000183.1:0-6296 GCA_049608825.1 Chitinophagales bacterium | reverse complement strand
TCAGTACGATTTCAGCCTATTGAGAGCACAAAAAACAGAAGCATTGCTGTCCAACTTGGCAATATTGAACAATGCTACCAATATACAATATGCAGAAGGATATGAAAAAGAATACACTGTTGAAGGGTTCTTTGCTCGATTGAACTATGATTTCCAAAGCAAATACTTTATCAACGCAAGTTTCCGTAGAGAAGGATCTTCTGTATTCCACCCTGACAACCGATGGGGTAACTTTTTTGGTATTGGAGGTGCATGGGATTTATCACAAGAAAGTTTCTTAGAAGGAGCTGATTGGTTGAGCAATCTTCGATTAAAAGCAAGTTATGGGCAACAAGGAAATGATGCTATCTTGTATGAAGATCCAAATAGAACGATTGTAGGAGACCAAGACAACAGAAACTACTATGCCTATGTTGATCAGTTTGACGTAGTCAATGCAGGTGGTGGTGTTCCTGGTGTTAGTTTTGTGGGCTTGGGTAATCCTGATTTGGTTTGGGAAACGTCAAGTAATACAAATATAGGTTTTGAAGCTGGCTTGTTCAAAAATCGAGTAAATGTAAATATAGAATATTTCACCAGAAAAGTAGAAGACTTGTTATTCTACGATCCATTACCATTATCTGAAGGACGTGGAGCATTCCCTGACAATGTTGGAGATATGGAAAACAGAGGTATTGAAATTTCTTTGGATGCAATGGTTATTCAAAAACCTGATTTTTCTTGGTCTGTGAGCATGAATGCAACCAACTATACAAATGAAATTACCCGTTTACCACAAGAATTCATTGATGATCCCAACAATACCCGATTTAGATTGGTAGAAGGTCGTTCTCGATACGATTACTTTATGAGAGAATTTGCAGGGATAGAAACCGAAACAGGCGATACTCAGTGGTTTATCGACGATTTGGATGATGATGGAAATCCAACAGGTACCAGAAGTCCTACTACAGACTACAATTCTGCAACAGAGTACTTTATTGGCAAAACCGCAATTCCTGACTTATACGGTGGATTCTCTACTGGATTCAATATCAAAGGAGTAACTTTAGATATTGACTTTGCATACCAATTGGGAGGATATGGATATGATAATATTTATCAAAGTCTTTTGGGTTCTGCTCCAGATATAGGAAACAACTACCACAAAGATGTTTTGAACTCTTGGACTCCAGAAAACACAGGTGCTTCTATTCCAAGATTGGATGTATTTGATACAGAAAATGACAATCTCTCTGACTATTGGTTGGTAGATGCCTCTTACCTTAGCCTTCAAAACATTGTATTGGGCTATCAATTACCAACATCATTGTTTGACAACGTTGGTATTGCAGGTGTAAATCTGTATGCTTCTGCAAGCAATGTTTACCTTTGGTCTAAACGTCAAGGATACGACCCACGTTTGAGTGTGACAGGTAATGCTTCAAATGAATACTCTGTTATGAGAAGTGTCTCTTTTGGAGCAAATATCAAGTTCTAATGTAAGCGAGCTGATATTTTCCTTCATAAAAGAATGAAAATTGGAACATAGCTGACTAAACTATATAATAGCTTTTGTGTTATGTTTCCGATTTTCATTACTTTGATTCTTTAATTTGATTAATTTTTAAACAATTTTATACATGAAAAATAAATTATTTTTAGTAGTATGTATATTGTTTTTCACAACGACAAGTTGTGAAAAAGATTTTCTGGATACAGTCCCAGAAAATACCATATCCAATCTTCAATTAGCAGAAAATCCTGCTGCCCTTCAAGCCATTATCAATGGTGTTTATGCCAACTTGAGAACATATGGTGTTAGCGGAACTACCTTTCATGTTGACTATGGACACATGGGAGTGAAAGTAGCACTAGATATGATGGGGCAAGACATGACTATGTCTGCTTTCCATTGGTACGCTTTCTTCAACAATTATGATGGTCGTGTACAAACTTCCTCTAGAACACGTCTGATTTGGAACACTTATTATCAACAAATAGCAGAAGTAAACTCTGTTATTGCTGCTATTGATGCTGGAACTACAGATCCTACTGCCAAAGCATTATTGGGACAAGCCCTAGCAATGAGGGGTTTGTTTAGTCATGTGCTTGCACGTGTCTATTCTCATACTTATATCGGCCATGAAAGTGATATGAGTATCCCCTTACCGAATGGAGAAAATTTTGAAGGTAAGCCTCGAGCAACAGTAGGCGAAGCTTATACACAGATGGCAAGTGATTTAGAAGCTGCAATTACCTTATTAGAAGGATTCGATAGAAGCACCAAACAAGAAGTTAATCAAGCAGTAGCACAAGGATTCTTGGCGGCTGTTTACTTAGAAATGGGCAATTGGTCTGGTGCAGCTTCAATGGCAAATGCAGCTCGTTCAGCTTATGCACCTATGTCTTCTTCTGAGTGGATGGATGGTTTTTCTAATATCAACAATGCAGAATGGATGTGGGGAGCAGACATAGACAATGAATCTTCTACCTCTTTCGCTTCTTTTTTCTCTCATTTTGACAACACTGTTGGAGGTTATGCAGGTGCATTAGGTGTTTACAAACTCATTGATGCCAATCTATATAGCATGATTCCTGATTCAGATATCAGAAAATCTGCCTTTGTACATCCAGTAGATTTGAATCCAGATTATCCTGTACTTCCTGCTTATGCTAATATTAAATTTAGAGATGCTAGCTCCTCCTCCTTCGAAGGAGACTATGTTTATATGAGAGCTGCTGAAATGTACTTAATCGAAGCTGAAGCATTGGCTCGTTCAGGTGACAATGCTGGTGGAGCACAAGTATTATTTGATTTGGTAAGCACCAAAGATCCAGAATACACACTTTCTACTGCAACAGGTGACGACTTAGTTGAAGAAGTGTACCTTAACAGAAGAATTGAACTTTGGGGCGAAGGAACAGGTTGGTTTGATTTAAAACGTTTGAAAAAACCATTGGTAAGAGATTACGAAGGCACTAATCACGCTTCTTTTGGTATATATAACTTTGAACCTGAAGCTAATCCGTTTAGATTCCAATTACCAGAGGATGAAATCAATGCAAATGATGCAATTTCTGCTGGTGATCAGAATCCAAACTAATATAATGATTAGGATATAGTGAAGAGTGATTTTCTGTATCGTCAAAGGAATTCGACGACTAAGTACAGTGAAAATATTATTACCTTATCCAAAGTCCAAAAATTATAAGTTATGCAAAACGGCTATTCAGGAAACTGGATAGCCGTTTTTCTTTTTTGGTTCTTTGACAACTTTTGTGCAAAAATTGTCAAAGAACCAAAAAAAGAGAGATTACATAGGAATAACGGGGTCAATATAGCACGAACTTTTGCTAATTGTTTCAACAACATTGCCGCTATCTTCAAAAATCAAACGTACTTTTACCCTTCCTCTTTTGGAGTAATTCTTCAAAATAACTCCTTGTCTATCTGGTGAAATTTCGCCTTTTATGGGCGTTTTTTCTTCATTATCGTAGTAGATTTCTTCAATTCGTTTGATGGGCTTGTCGAGGTGAATTTGATACCATTCCTCCGCATTGATATGTTGATTGTCATTCACCGGAACTTCAAGTTCGATGGTTTTTGCAGGTGTTTGAGCAAAAATCATTGAAGTAAGGGCAGTCAAAAATAGTAGTAAAAATAGATTTTTCATAGCAGTAGATGTTTGGTTATTTGAGTAAGGTGTGTATGTGTTGTATAATTACACTTAGCTGACTTTCAACATTTACAGGATATAACTTATAGAAATTGCCTTTGTCAATAGTAATGGCATAGTTTTCTACATAAAAGTCAGGTATGGGATTCAGTTGTTCATCAAGCATAGCCCTTTCTATATGGTAAAATACCAATCTATTTTTTTCATCTTTGTTTTTGGCAATAAACCAACCTGTTCCATCATCCAATTTCATGTCTGCTACTGCATATTTTTCCTCCAACTTTTCTAATTCTTCATTCACATTTCCAAATTTTTCTTTAGCACCTACATACTGTGACTTGGGATAGGATTCAAATCGAAGAACCAGTTCATAAGTTCGTTTGCCGTATTGTAGTGTAGCCTGTTCTTCTGCCAAAACAGGATCATTAATAGAAATCTCTAAAGGTGATTTCTGAACAACAACATCGCTTCTCGAAATGATGATATTGGATTCTCTCTCACTCAGTTGCCATCCAAAAGGCAATCGGTTAAGAATTTCTGTATAAAATTCATACTTTGTCAAAAACTCATTTTTTTTCTTGATAGCAGTACTTGCTTCAATGGGAGTGGTATCTATTTTCAGGCTCGATGCAGGACCAATAGAACCTGCTGCCTCAGTAGAATTTTGAGAGAATACGGTAAAGCCAGTTAGGAAAAATAGCATCACCAGAATAGAAAGTTTTTTTATAGCCATGACCATGATTTTAGTTGCCTCTTTTTTTGAAGAAATTCATTAAGTATTTTACATAGGGTCGATTAGTGGGAATACTGATTAAATCTGCTCCGCTTCTGGAAAAAAACTGTTTGCAATTGTCCTGATTTTTCAGATAATTGACCTTGTAACGTTTCATTTCTGCTTTGTTGGCAGTATCCAACCAGATGGTTCGCCCTGTTTCGGCATCCTTCACCCTTATTAAACCCACCGAAGGGAGTTCTTGTTCTCGTGGATCGTAAATTCGTATGCCCACCAAGTCGTGTTTGCGCCCAACTATGTTGAGCGATTTTTCGTAGCGGTCATCTATAAAATCGGACAACAAAAATGCAATACATTTCTTCTTGATTACATTGCCAAAATACTTCAAAGCCAATTCAATATCGGTTTTACTAGTAACCGTTTCTTTTTTTGATTTAGCTTGAAAAAGAGATTTGATTTGTTGAAAAGCAGATTCCTTCGTTTTGCTTTCCTTCAATCCCTCATCACTGTAGCCTACTTCAATGAGTTCTCGAATGATTCTCAAAACATGTGCCTTGCCCTTTTTTGGGGGAACAAACTTTTCAATCTTATCACTGAAAAATATAACGCCTACCTTGTCATTATTATTGATTGCAGAGAAAGCCAAAACCGCACAAATTTCGGTAATCATCTCGTTTTTCATCTGATTAGCTGTTCCGAAGAAAGCAGAAGGGCTGATGTCGACCAAAAGCATGACAGTTAGTTCTCGTTCTTCTTCAAAAATCTTCACATAAGGCGTATTGAAGCGAGCCGTAACGTTCCAATCAATTGCCTTGATATCATCGCCATAACTGTATTCACGCACCTCACTAAATGACATTCCCCTACCTTTGAAGGCACTGTGGTATTCTCCCGAAAAGATATGATTGGACAATCCTTTCGTTTTGATTTCGATTTTACGAACTTTTTTGATTAATTCACTGGTTTCCATGTATGCAAAATTAGCTATAAAACAGTCAAATTGAAAACGAAATGCTTTGCAGCATCGTTATGTAAAAGTAAATTTACATCACCTAAAATATAAACAACGTGTCAAACAAAAAAAAGGTTATCAAAAAGCCATTCAAGAAAGACCATTTGAAAAATTACGAAATTAATGTCAATGAATTTGGAGAAATCAAAACCAATCTAGATATTGATGCAATCAACGAATTTTTGGACGAACATGTAGAAGACAAAAAACTCGTGGACAGGGAAGATACCCAAACACTCCGAAAGGGAAATAATAAAGCAAGCCTTAACGACAAAGATAAAGACAAGAAAAATGAATGAAAAAATCAAAAGACCCATTCGGGTACTGGTAGCCAAAGTAGGCTTGGATGGTCACGATAGGGGGGCTAAGGTAATCGCTACTGCTTTTCGAGATGCAGGAATGGAGGTGATTTACACAGGCTTGCGCCAAACACCTAAAATGGTGGTGAATGCTGCTCTGCAAGAAGATGTAGATGTCATTGGCATCAGCATTCTTTCAGGCGCACATAATACCGTATTTCCCAAAGTATTAGCTTTGATGAAAGAAAACGAAATGGATGATGTACTGCTTACAGGCGGTGGCATCATTCCCGAAGAAGATATGAAAACCCTTCAAGAAATGGGCGTAGGTGGACTGTTTCCTCCTGGCACCAAAATGACCGAAATCGTGGCTTATATCAGTGAATGGGTAAGTGAACACAGGGAATTTTAGTTGTATGGTGGATTGGTAGATTGGTGACTGGTGGATTAGTACACTGGTAAGTATTAAGAATAATGAATCCAAGCATCGAAAGCATCGAAAGCATCGAAAGCATCGAAAGCATCCAAAGCATCAACCAAGCATCCAAAGTATCAACCAAGCATCCAAAGCATCCAAAGTATCAACCAAGCAT
>JBMYXW010000182.1:0-6298 GCA_049608825.1 Chitinophagales bacterium | reverse complement strand
TACTTTGGGGTGTTTCTTTGAGTTCCTTGCACATTCTTCTATTGCCCTACATCATCCGCAATGCCGACCCTGATACGCATACTGAAGCAATTTCGCTCAATGCTGCTTCTTGGAGTGCTAGTATGATTATCGTGGGATTTTTCAATTTTGGATTGACGCAGTTGATAGGAGAATGGTTTGGTGACGACCGTTTGTTGGACAAGCGATTGCTGCAATTGTATGCTATTTTGGGATTTTTTGGGGTGTTTTTTATTCTGAAAATGACAAAAAATGAGAAGATAGGGGAGAAGACCCAAACTTTTCACCATGCCCTTAGAGCCTATGATTGGGGCTTGATTCTACGAGCGGCTTTTCCTGTTTGGATGATTGCAGTGGGAGCAGGACTGACGATTCCCTTCATCAATCTATTTTTCTTCAATGTATTTGGGATGGGTTCTGACCAGTTTTCGCTTTTAGGCGCAGCAACGGCAGTGATGGTCGCAAGCACGATTTTGTTGGCTCCTACAATCAAAAGAAGATTTGGTTATGAGGCGATTACCGTTACTCAAACGTGTGCGGTCTTGGCTCTATTGTTGTTGGCAATAAGTGACTTTATCAGCTATTTACCAGTTGCTCTATATCTTGCTATTTTTTGTTATTTTATTCGTCAGCCTTTGATGAATCTCGCCAACCCGATGACTTCCGAAGTGACAATGTATTATGTTGGCAAGAAAAACCAAGAATTGATGAGTGCCATTTCTTCTTCAATTTGGTCAGGCAGTTGGTTTTTTAGTTCTCAAATCTTCCGCTTTTTGCGAGAGATGGATTTGCGGTACGGAACGATTTTTGTGATTACTGCTTTTATGTATATGTTGGCGGTGATTACGTATTTCTTTTTGATTAAAGATTTTCGGAAGAGAGAAAGAGTGGGATTATTGGATTGATAGGGCATTTTTCAAAATCAATCATTCAACTGTTGTTTTACTCCGCCAACTGATAAGCCTCCATAATCTGTTTATTCACCTCTACGTTGTTCAAAAAAGAATAAGCCATTTTTTCATCAGGAATTTTTGAGATGGCATTTTGTAGTAGGAGATAAGCCTTGTTCAAAATATCGTTGGCACGTTCATCTTGTTGCTGTAAAAGTATTTGATAACAATGTAAATAAGCCTTCAAAATATCGGGAGTGCTGGAAACCTCATCGGTATTTTCTGCAAAATCGAATATGGTAGTTGCATGTTGCAGAGCCTGTTCTGATTTTTTTTGAGCCAAAGCTGCCAAAGCCAAACCCGCCAAAGGCTCAAGGCGAGATTTTCCTTTTTTTCTCAATTCCAAAGCCGACTGGTAAGCCGTTTCAGCTTCCTTGTATTGCCCCAATTCAGAGGTGATATGCCCCAAAAGTACATAGGCGTGACTTTCGATGTGTTGGTCTTTGAGTTCCTTGGCTAGTTTCACAGCAGATTGAGCAAAGTTTTTGGCTTGTTCATAATCCCCCAAATGTAAGTACAACTCACTCAGATTGGACAAAGTATATTTTTCTTCACTTCGATTGCCAACTTTGCGGTTCAATTGAAGAGCAGCCTCAAAGAGTGTTTTTGCTTCGTAATACAAGCCCACGTTTTGAAGCGTAGCACCTAAATAACCCAATGCAGAACTTTCCACATAAGGATTGTTGGTTTCTCGACAGAGATTGATGGCCTTCTCATAATATTTTTTGGCATCCACATAATAACCCTTCAAAAAATTGAGTGTGCCGAGATTGAAGTTAACATAACTCACACTGCGCCTATCGCCAATTTCTTTATAGAGCGACAAAGCCTTAGAAAGCGTATTCTCCATCAGTTTGAGCTTACCTTGAATATTGTACACAATACCGATATTGTGAAAGATGGTGCTTTGAAGTCTTCTATCACCACTTTGTCCCGCAAACTTCAATGCCTCTTTGTAGTAAACCATTGCAGCTTTTGACTTTCCTTGAGTTCTCGCCAAAATCCCTAAACTTTGGAGTGATTCTGCTTGCCCCTTGGAGTTTTCGACTTGCTGATAAATACGCAAAGCATCTTCATAATAACCTTGTGCCTCGCTATAGTTTGCCTGTTCATAACTGATGATTCCTCCCCAAAAATAAGCATCCGCTGCCAAGCGTATGTTTTCTAAGCGATTACTTACACTTATTATTTCTTGAACAGTTTCAATCCCACGAGAATAGTCTGAAACAGCTTTAGAATAATTGATCCATCGAAGTTTCGCCTCCACTGTTGTATCTATGTCTTTCAACATTTTGCTGATTTCAATTCTTGCCTCTATATCCTGCAATTGTTCTTCTCGTTTGCCCAACAAGTCATAGACTTTCTCTCTCTGCTTCAAAATGTCATAACGAATTTGATAGTCTTCATTATCTGTCAATTCCAAAGCACGGCTGAAGAAATCTATAGCCACTTCATTCGCAAATTGTCGAGCTGCTTGTTCGCCTGCCAATATGGAGTAATACCTTTCTTGTTTTTGGTCTTCTGCAATCTGATAGTGATACGCCAAAAGCGAATAATAAGGCGCAAGCATATCAAAATCATCATTTTGGAAAGTATCTTCAAACCATTTGGCAACCGTTCGGTGTAGCTGCCGCCTTTGGGCAAACAATAAGGTTTGATAAGCAACTTCTTTGGTGATGATGTGCTTGAAAATGTATGTCAAATCGGGTTCAGGAATTTCTAAAGGAGTCAAATTCAGAATCTCCAATTTGTTCAAATGTTCATTGATTTCTTGGGCTTCAATCGGAATGTACTGATTGAGTGTATAATACAAAGGCGTATAGGCAAATGTTCGGCCAATGACCGCTCCGACCTTCAATATCAACTGTCGTTCGGGAGGAAGGCGATCAATTCTTGCCAAAATCAAGCCTTGGATGCTATCAGGAAGTTTTTGAGTCGCTTTTCGCAAATCCGATTTTACAAGGCATTTTGTTTTTTCTCCATCTGTGACCAATTCAATAATTTTCTGATCTCGAAGTGTAAATATCAATTCTTCGGCATAAAATGGATTGCCGCCTGCTCGCTTCAATACCGCATCTGCCAACAAAATGGGCAAATCTCCTGCGTCAATATTCAACCGATGTACAATCAATTGTATGATTTCTTCAGAATTCAAGATTCCCAAATTCAATTTTTTGGTGAAGTCCAGTTGTTGAAGCTGTTCAAAATACAGTCGATGTGGGGAGTTGTCTTCCAAAGGACGCAGTATCGTTATCATCAAGAATGGAACTTTGGCGACCAAAAGGGAGCGACTAACATTGAGCATCAATTCCCAAGATAGTTTGTCCAACCAGTGAACATCGTCCATTATCAGAACCAAAGGATTTTCTTTTGCCCATGTTTTGAGGAGTTCGATAATCAAAATATTGAGACTCTGCTGGCGCAATTGAGGGCTTAACTGTTCGGTTAGTTCGTTTTCTACAATGCCCAAATTGAGAATATCGTTGATAAGCGGCAAGCGTTCGATTTGGTTGGGAATTAATTCTGCAACAGTTGTAGCTACATAGACTTGTTTTTCGATTGGGTTTTTGATGGCATTCAAGTCAAAAAAGTCGGTCAAAACATCTCGCCAAGCTCGGTAAGGTGTTTTTTGCTCAATACTCAATCCCGTACCAACCAGATAGGTAAAAGTACTGTCTTGAAGATACTGCATAAAAGACTTCACCAACCGTGATTTACCTACGCCCGCATCACCTTCAATACTCAAAATTTGTCCTTCACCATGCTTTTGAACCCTTTCAAATGCATCCATTAATTGTTGAAGCTCAACTTTGCGTCCAATGAGCTGATTGTTTGTTTTCTTGTGTAGTTTGTTAATAGCGATTCCAGTAGGCTCATAGACCCGAATCAGACCACTTTTACCTTTTACTCGAATAGGCGTTAAACTATTGAAGGTGATTTGATTGTTGGCAGAGCGATAGGTTTCATAATCACACATAATATTGCCGCTACCTGCTTTGCCCATAAACCTTGCAGATAAATTAACCACATCGCCAATTACTGTATATTCCGAACGATTGGGGCTTCCCATAGGGCCCGAAAAAACCCGTCCAGAAGTGATACCTACACTCAGGCTAAAGGGGAAATCGCTTTGATTACCCATCCAACTCTGCAAATCCATTGCACAACGCACAGCTCTTGCAGGATCATCTTCGTGAGCGAAAGGAGGTGCCCCAAAGAGAATCAACAAGACCGTTCCCTTATCGTCCACAGCTAATTGTCGAATAGCACCTTCGTAGCGATAAGTCGTTGCCTGTGCCATTTGAATAAACTGCTGTAAATACTTAATGGTTTGTGGATGATCGTAATCCAATCCATCAATTCCTACAAAAATCACACTCATCGGACGCAACTCTGCCAACCAAGTCTGCAAAGATTTGTTCAACCAAGACAATACAGAACCTGCCAAAAAACGCTTCGCATAGGTTTCTACAAAATCTTTGTTCTCAATAGAATCATAGTCAATAACTTCGATTGGAGTAGGAGTTAACCATTGAGGATGAATAATTTCCAATGCTTCATCACTTAATATTATATCGCCTTTTTGCGCCTTTTTCTCTGCTTCTCCAATCTGTCTAAGTGGGTCTCCTGCAATAATGTATTCCCATCTATTGAAGACTCCTCCTACTTGAATCCCTTTGAGGTGTCCAACACCAATGCTAATAGTCATTTGAAGGGCTACAATTCCAATACTCGTCTTTAATTCTCTAAAATCAGTCATTGCCGCTTGCATTGCCTTTGCAGCCTGAACTGCACGCTTTACGGTCTTACCCAGTGATTCCCCTCGTGTTGGGAAAAGAACCGTTACCGCATCTCCACTAAACTGAACCGATTCCCCACCTTCGCTTTCGATAATGGCAATCATTCTGGTGAAATACCCATTCAAAATACGGGTCAATTCTTCTGGACCCTCAGCCCCTTTTCGAGCCAATGCTTCGGTAAGTGGTGTAAAACCCGAAATGTCGGCAAACATCACAGTAGCATCCAATTCATCCACAATAGGTTCAACAGGCATTTGGGGGGCAGCAATAATGCTTTTCATTAATGTGGGCGGTATATAAGGAGCAATAGTGGATAACTTATTGGATTGTTCGTCAGACATAATTGGGGTTATTTCATTTAGATAAATGAAAATTCATGGATTTTTGTATATAAGTTTAATAACACAAAGACCAAAGGTGTAAACAAACAAACTACAAATTTTGTGCTAAAACCCTGTGAATTCTTTTGTAAGCATCTAACTTTACGCTTTTTCATTTTAATTTGGATAATCAATGCTGTATCTTGTTCCAACACCCATCGGAAATTTAGAAGACATTACCTTGCGTGCCTTGCGAATACTAAAGGAAGTAGATGTGATTTTGGCAGAAGATACTCGAAAAAGTGGCTTTTTGTTGAAGCATTACGAAATATCCAAACCCCTTCAATCTCATCATACACACAACGAACACAAGACCTTACAGAGAATAGTAGAACAGCTGCAAAGTGGAGCTAAAATGGCCTTGGTAACAGATGCAGGCACACCTGGTATTTCGGATCCTGGTTTTTTGTTGGTGCGTGAATGTCGAAAAGTAGGTATTGAAGTAGAATCCTTGCCAGGTGCTACGGCTTTTGTGCCTGCCTTGGTCAATTCAGGCATTCCTTGTGATAAGTTTTGTTTTGAAGGTTTTTTACCTCAAAAAAAAGGACGAAAAACCCGATTGGAGTTTTTGCAGAACGAAACCCGAACGATGGTTTTTTACGAGTCGCCTTTTCGTTTGGTCAAAACATTGGAGCAGTTTGTGGCGTTCTTTGGAGCAGAAAGACAGGCAGCGGTTTCGAGAGAATTGACCAAGCTGCACGAAGAAAATGTGCAAGGAACACTTGCCGAACTTTTGCAACATTTCAAAGCCAAAAAGGTGAAAGGTGAAATTGTGATGGTGGTGGCAGGAAGATAGAAAAGTAGTGAATCAAAATGAAAAACTTACTTGATTTTGGAAAACTCAAATTCAAATGTCAACTTCAAACTCAAGGTTTATTTTTTAAGCTCAAACACAATTATCAACACAAACACCTAAATACAAAACCAACACAAGTGATGTCTCAAAATTTAATCCTAACAATTTTTACTTGTTTGTTATTTTTTGTAAACTGCAAAAATAAAAAAGAAACGACTGCAACCAAAACAAATCCTGCTGTTGAAGAAGCATCTGTTGAAATAGATGGAAGTATTTTTTCAGCCATCAAAACAGGACTATTGCTATTTCTTGGAATAGAGTCTGATGATAAGGAAGAAGATATAGCTTGGCTCA
>JBMYXW010000181.1:0-6342 GCA_049608825.1 Chitinophagales bacterium | reverse complement strand
CACCAATCAAAGTCGCATCACCACCCATTATTTCTTCAAAATCAGAACGGAGTTCACGAGGAATCGACACTACAAAACGAGAATGAGATTCCGAAAACAAAATGGCATTCAAATCCAAACCTTCCGCTTTCAATTTATCTAAATGTAAAACAACTCCCAAGTCCCCGCCAAAAGCAGACTCCACCACAGCCACCGCCAAACCACCGTCTGACAAATCGTGGCTACTCGTAATCAAACCTTTCGCATTCGCTTCCATCACCTTCACATACAAACGCTTGGCATCCTCTTTCCGCACTTTCGGCACGTATGCACCCAATTCTTCAAACAAATTGTAGAATTCCGAAGCACCCAATTCATTGTAGGTTTTGCCGAGTTGATAGACCAAATCACCCGCTTTTTTGAAGTCCGAAGTCACCGTTTTGCGGATGTCGTTCACCTTTGCAGACATCGAATACAGGATGGTTGGAGGAATGGAGATTTTCACCCCATCGCCTTTGTAGTCGTTTTTCATGCTGTCCTTGCCCGAAGTCAGCGGAATGTCGAAGTAGGTCGCCATGTCGTAGAGTGCCTCACACATTTGCACCAATTTGGCGAGTTTTTCCTTACCATCGGGATTCGTTTCTGGATGATAAACCGAGTCAGGCACACAGAAATTATCGTTAATCGACCAAAAAACGCCATCGTTTTCGCCCATATTGGGTAGCTGACCACCCACCGAAATAATTTGTCGCACTGCCTCGTCAAAAGCACCTGCTGACATTTCGTAGGCATCAATATCACCATATCTCGGCAAAATCCCATTGGAGACTGCCACACCTTCATAAGTCTCAAAACCAATTCGCATCACCGCCGCATCTTGCGGAGCTTTGCCCTTTCGCCCCATCAAAGGTTTGATAATCGTTTTGCCTTTCACTTCGTGGTCGTATTGGCGAATCACATTTTCACGAGAGCAAATATTGAGGCTGCCCATCAAGCCCAACAACACATCATTATATGCTGGCATTGAAGGACTCGAAACCATCCTATTCATGGCTATTGAAGGCTCGTACAAATCAGGCTTTTTCCATTCCGCCTTCAATTGTTTGATTGGCACACCATCGTGCAAAAATTCCATATTGAGGTAGGCGACTTTTTCGTCCTTGTAGCGCACTTCGAGGTAGCCATCTTTGGTAAAATAGCCGATGTCGGTCATTTCGACTTCCATTTCAGCCGCCATTTGGTGAATCGCTTCCAAATCTTTAGGCTCAACCACCAAACTCATACGCTCCTGAGATTCAGACACAAAAATCTCCCAAGGCTTCAAACCCGAATACTTCAAAGGCACTTTATCCAGCTCCACGACTGCGCCTCCACAAAGGTCTGCCATTTCACCAACCGAAGAGGACAATCCACCTGCGCCATTGTCCGTTGAGCATTTTACCAAACCCGCATGACAAGCTCTTTCCAAAAAGTCAGAAGCCAGTTTTTGGGTAATCGGACTGCCAATTTGGACAGCTGACATGGGTGAATGTTCGTCAATTTCTACGGAAGAAAAAGTCGCTCCGTGAATCCCATCTTTGCCGACTCGACCTCCAATGACCAAAATTCTATCTCCTGCGTCAATCGGTTTTTCCCAACTGTTTTTGCCCTTGTATTGAGGTGGCATCAATGCGCCCGTTCCACAATAGACCAAAGGTTTGCCTCGATAGCGGTCGTCAAAAACAATCGAACCATTGACCGTTGGCACACCCGATTTGTTGCCGCCATCTTCAATTCCATTTCGCACGCCTGCAAAAATGCGTTTGGGATGCAATTGACCCGTCAATAGTTTGCCGTCAAAATTGGGCGAACCAAAGCACAAAACATTCGTATTAAACAGCAATTTTGCGCCTCCAACACCTGTACCCAATGGGTCACGGTTGTTACCCAAAATTCCTGTAATTGCCCCACCATAAGGGTCGAGCGCAGAAGGTGAATTGTGGGTTTCGACTTTGAAGACAAAGTGAATATCGTCATTGACTTTCACCACTCCTGCATTGTCCGTAAAAACCTTGACCAACCAATGATTGTTGTTCGCTGCCAAGCTTTCGGCTACCTTGTCCGTTGCGCCTTTGATGAAGGTTTTGAAGAGGGAAGTGATGGTTTTGGTTTCGCCTGTTTCGTGGTTGGTGTATTCGATTACGGCATTGAATTCCTTGTGTTTGCAGTGTTCGCTCCACGTTTGCGCCAATACCTCCAATTCACAATCCGTTGGTTGCATCGGCAAATCCAACTCTTTGCGAATCGCTTGTGTTTCGGGTGCATTGTAGTGGTTTTGAATCGCTTTCATCTCCTCTAAGTTCAAAGCCAAAACCATGCGCTTGGACAAGGACAACAATTCTTCGTCTGATAAATTCAAGTCAATGGTATTCGTGGTAGAATCCACTGCAATCTGTACTTTGGGAACGTACAAATCTTTGGGCTGTGGGAATTTTTGCCCTGCTGCAAGGCTGCCGTATTGGAAATGATTGATGAGTTTGTTGCCCAAAAAATCGGCTGTAATGGTTTGCAGTTCTTTAAGAGAAAGGGCTTTTTTGAAGTAGTAAATGTCTTGGCTGTAAATGTGTTGGGTATTGACATCTAAATCCAAATTGCGAAAATCTACCAATGCTTTTTGGGCAGAAGTTCCTTCATCATCCGTTACGCCTGGGAGTTTTGCGACTGCAATAAAAGACTGAAACCCCTCCCCTTTCCAAAGTTCTTGAATGTAGGTTTCATTCATAATCTCATCGGTCAAGCACTTTTCTGCAAAATCCTGCAATGCCTGTCCCTCCATTGGATAATCGACTGCAAAGATTTTGCTACTCTTGACTGTCCCTGTATCTATGCCCAAAAAGTCTTTGGCATTTTTTTGGACGTGTTCGCCTTTCGTGTCTTGAATGTGGGATTGAAGGGTGAGTTGTATAAATTGATAGCTCATTATGTTGCTTGGTTTTGGAGTTCGATAAGGATTAGAGGTGACATCTTTGAGGAATCGAAAAGGCGTAATCTCTAATCCGAGGGTAAGATGTCACCTTCTCCATTCTTCCGAAGATTACACCTTACCCTCTCAGTAATTTTATGCTTTTCGGAATTGAAGCCGCAAAGATAGGAGTTTGTTTTTGGAATCGAAGCTACAAAAGTTAAGTGTTGATTAAGTCTTTGGTTTTGAAGGCAGATTTTTAATATGAGTTGTATATTTTTATTTTGTGTTATGGATTAATTGAAGTATTTTTTGAAGCTTATGATTTTTTCTTAAACACACATCTATGAAATATTTGCTGCTTTCTACACTTTTTTTGTTGATTTTGGTTTCTTGTAAAAAGGAAGAAGATAATCCTTCAATTAGTAATCACGAATTTGGGCAATCTCCTTTGTCTGAACAAAGGCTTATGTTAAGGCTAACTCCATATATGGAAACCAATCAAACATCCATTCCTAAGCGCCCAGAAATTTTGAGGATATACAACCTTTTGCCAGCTTCCATCACTGGTATAAGACGTAGTTTGTCGATACCATTCAATTGGGAAAATCATAATCAATCTTTACCTTATTACGATTTTCAATACCTCCCCAAAATCGAAATCCTCGGAAAAACTTTCTTTGAAGTCTATACACATGAAGAAGATTTAAACGGATTTTATACCAAAATCTACTACAACAAAGAATATGGAATTGTCAGTTTTGTGGATGAAATGGGGGTTCAGTGGAGGGTTGATTGAATATAAAATTTATTTAATTTCACCATAGAAGCAAATATCTCAAAACCAAACGCCTTGCAAAAATAATCCCGAACTCATTGAAGACATTGGAGAAATCATAGATACAAAAAGAGGCTATCTTGTTAAGACAGCCTCTTTATTATAAAATCTTATCTGCAAATAATAAGACATTATAGGTTTAACATTTTAGCTGTAACAAATTTAGCTTAAAAACGTATTGCTGTCAAATTTTGCCTTTCCATTAACAAAACATTAACAAAGCAAGAAAATGTCTTGATAGAATCATTCCCTTGCTTTCTTCAATTCCTCCTTCAAGAAAATTCGTATTTTGCCCAAAAATTACAAAAGCATGAAAACCAAACCCCACACCTTTATACCTCCAACTATTGGCAAAGTTGTTAACTGTTGCCAAAGTTTCCGTTCAGTTCCAAATCAAATGAAAAAAATCCTCCGTGCTTTTGTGCCTCTGTGTTCAATAATATGCTTTCTACTTTGCCTCTCTTTACTCTCTTCAATCGCAAACAACAACGACCAACCCAATGGAATCCAACAGCTTCAACGAAGTTTTGCACCTCAAAATGCACAATTGTTAGATGTGGATTTAGCTCCATTTTACCATGGTGTCGCATCGGGCGACCCTTTGCACAACCGAGTAATTATTTGGACAAGAGTTACGCCAGAAGACGATATCGGAGCGGTGAATGTGAAATGGTGGATGGCAACGGATGTGGATTTACAAAATGTGGTGCAATCGGGCGAGGTAACGACAGGTGTTTCCAAAGATTTTACCGTCAAAGTTGATGTGACAGGTTTGGAGTCAAGCAAAACGTATTATTATGTTTTTGAAGCTTTGGGCAAAAAATCATTGATTGGCAAAACCAAAACCACGCCTGTTGGAACGAGTTCTGAGCATCTGAAATTTGCGGTCGTTTCCTGCAATATGTACCAAAGTGGTTATTTTACCGCCTACCGCAAAATTTCGGAACGAAACGATTTGGATGCAGTCATTCATTTGGGCGACTATATTTACGAGTACGGCAATGGTGGCGTTTGGGCTTTGAGTGGTGAACGTCCACACGAACCTGCAAACGAGGTGATTACCTTAGCCGATTACCGCACTCGTTTTTCCTTGTATCATTTGGATACCGACCTTCGAGCGGCTCACCAACAACATCCTTTCATTACCGTTTGGGACGACCACGAAGTAGCCAACAATGCCAACAAAGAAGGCGCAGAAAACCATACTTCGGCAACGGAAGGTGATTGGAATGCCCGCAAAACAGCGGCTCGAAAAGCATATTATGAATGGATGCCGATTCGGGAGGCGGAAAAATTATACCGCACGATTTCTTATGGCGATTTGATGGATTTGGTGATGATAGATACTCGTTTTGAAGGGCGAGAAGCGCAAATTTACGACATCAATAACCCCGATTTGTATGCCGAAGACCGCACGATGTTGGGGCAGGAACAATTGCAATGGTTTCAGAATCAATTGAATAATTCTACTGCCAAATGGAAAGTTGTGGGGAATCAGGTTATTTTTTCGCAAATGAATTTGAGTTGGTTGGAAGCAGTCGGAACGGGCTTCGATGTCGACTCGATTCAAAGTTTGGTCTTGGACGTTTGGGATGGTTATCCTGCCGAACGGGATGGCATCATACAATTTTTGGAGGATGAAAACATTGACAATACGGTGATTTTGACAGGTGATTTTCATACGAGTTTGGCGGTTGATGTGAGTAAAAAACCTGTTGGAGAGGGCGCAACGTACAATCCTGATACAGGAGAGGGTTCTTTGGCGATTGAGTTTGCAACACCCAGTATTACCTCACCCAATTTTGACGAGTTTTTTGGGGAAGTTGTGGCAGGAGCTTTGGAGTCTTGTCTCAATACAAGTTTATGTGTGCCAAACCCCAATCCACACCTCAAATTTTTGGATGTCGACCGACATGGTTATTTCATTTTGGATGTTCAGCCCGAAGAGGTACAAGCAGATTATTATTTGATGGAAAGCATCCTTGTTCCCGATGCCAATGAGAATTTTGAAGGAGGTTGGTTCTCTATTGATGGCGAAAATCACATCAGTCCTCGAACGACTCCAAGTCCTCCAAAAACAATTCAAGATATTCCCGCACCACCCGACCCTCCAATGATTACCGATATTGAAGGTAATGACGCTTTTAACCGTGATTTGGTCATTTTGAGCTTGTACCCCAATCCGAGTAGCGACTTTTGTTTGGTCAATTATGTACTTTCTTCTCCTCAAACTTTGCAGATTCAATTGCTGGATTTACAGGGCAAAGTGGTTCGAGAGGTTTTGAAGGAAAAGCAAGGTGTGGGGAATTATGCTTTGAGTTTGGAATTGAAGGATTTGGAAGTTGGGGTTTATTATTTGAAAATAAAAGGTGGAGGAAATATGATTAGTAGGGAGATATTGAAGGTGGAGTAATTTTTTTGAACAAAAAAACTGAGAGTTTCATATAAAACATTCAATCTATGTAGAAAAGAATTGGTGACAGAGAGTTTGTTTCTTACATTGAAACCCACAGGGAACTATTTCCCCCCAACCAAGGGTTAATTCCCAAAACCAAAATACTCCAACAAAATGCCAAAAATATCA
>JBMYXW010000180.1:0-6345 GCA_049608825.1 Chitinophagales bacterium | reverse complement strand
GGAATGAGGTGACAAGGCAGGTTCAGGAAGCGATTGAAGTAAGGAAGAAATGGAGTATTTTTGAAGCTCTTAATCTTTATTCTTATATTCACATCCAAACAAAAATTACTCTACTATGGATGCTTTCGCAAAGGCTTTGCTTTTCATGTTGCCTTCCTTCTTTTTGATGATTATCATCGAAGCGATTTATGCAAAATACAAAGGAAAATTCAACTTCCGAACAATGGATGTTGTGTCCAGTTTGAGTGCTGGAATGACCAATGCCTTAAAAAGCGTGTTGGGATTAACGATACTCATTGTTGGCTATGATTACTTATTTCAGCACTTTGCTTTGATAGAAAGAGAGGTGAATTGGTTCACTTACTTGTCGGCATTTGTAGCCCTTGATTTTGCAACTTATTGCTACCATCGTTTGGCACATAGTATTAATATTTTCTGGAACAGACATGTGATTCACCATTCGGGTGAGGATTTCAATACTGCTACGGCTTTGCGCCAATCCATTTCTAAATTTGTGAATGTCAGCGTATTTTTTCTTATTCCTGCAGCAATGATGGGCTTAGCTCCCAAGATAATTGCTATTGTGACTCCCTTGCATTTGTTTGTCCAAGTCTGGTATCATACCGAACACATCGGAAAATTGGGCTGGCTGGAATACATCATTGTCACCCCTTCTCAACACCGTGTTCATCATGCCATCAACCCCATTTATTTGGACAAAAATCTATCTCCTGTTTTTTGTATTTGGGATAGAGCATTTGGCACTTTTCAAGAAGAGTTGGAGGAAGATCCTTGTGTGTATGGTGTGACTCGACAAGTCAATACTTGGAACCCTATTTTAATCAATTTAGACCACCTTTGGTTGTTGATTAAAGATGCTTGGCGAGCAGAAAGTTGGTGGGATAAATGCCGAATTTGGTTTATGCCAACGGGTTGGAGACCTGCGGATGTTGCCCAAAAATACCCCGTTGTTTCTGCCAGGCCTCACGAATTTACCAAATACGATACACCTGCTTCTAAAGGTCTAAAAATTTGGACTTGGACTCAATTTTTGGTTTTGGTAGGTATGGTTTTTCATGTTTTGTATCAATTGGTGGAAATTGGCAGCCCTGCAATGTTTGTTTATGGCGGGTTTCTTTATTTGATGGTGTACAGTTATACCACTTTGATGGACAGAAACCCAAATGCTTTGTGGTTGGAAACATTGAAGTCCACTATTGGTTTGGGCATTATTTATTCGACTGGAAACTGGTTTTTATTAGACACTGTTTTGCCTTTTGGAACTGTTTTAGTAGCAGTTTATCAAGTTGTATCTGTTTTAGTTGTTGGATGGTTTGTCTCTAAGGAAATTGGATGGAAAAAGGAGTTGGGTTCTTTGAAAATGAGTCGAGTAATGCTTAAAAAATAAGCTCCCAATTTGGGGTGAAGACTTTTGTAGTTTATTTATTAAAGGGTGTTGATTTTCATTATAATGGAAAATTTCTAAAGGAAAACTACAAAAGTCTGAATCAGATTTTATTTTTTGACTATCAATACGATACTAAATTGTAAAGTTCCCATATTCCGCTTCAAACTCCATATTTCCAACATTTTTCACAGCCTTCAATTCTTCAAAAAGAATCTTCACCTCTTGTCTTGTAATCACCCGAAAACCATAATTCACGCTCTCATATTTAAACGCTTTTTCACCCTTCAAGAGTTGGCGTTGATGTACAAAAGCAAGGTGGCGAGCAATACGTTTTTGAAGGAAATCCTGAGAAGCAGAAGGTAGCTTGGGGTCAAGAATTTGTTCGGATATGGTGTCCTCCAATTGTGAATCAATTTCGTAGCCGATACTGTTTCGTTTGGAAGCAATAGCGGCGAGTGTGGTGGTAGCTGTTCCTAAAAATGGGTCTAAAACAGTATCTCCTTTCACCGAAAACATATTGACCAAACGATAAGCCAACTCAAAAGGATAGGCAGCACTTCTATCTCTTGATTTTTGGCTACTTAGTTTCTGTTTCACTCCCTTCAAATCCCAAATATCCGAAAACCAAACATTGCGTTCTTCCCAAAAATAAGCACTTTCGTTGCGGTTCAATTTTTCGGCTGCGGTTTTGAAGTTTCGCTTATTGCCCTTGCGAAGAATCAAAATATATTCGTGTTCGAGGGTTACATAGGCTCCTGGTGGCAACATGCCTGAACCCATAAATTTGTTGGGCGCATTGGTTTGTTTGCGCCAGAGAATAGCGGGTAAATTACTGAATCCAAGCGAAATGCAGTATTGCAGTATGCGAGCATGATTGGAGTACAAACGAAAATGTTTTTCGATGGTTCGAGTTGCATCACCAATGTTTATACACGCTACTCCCCCTACTTTCAAAACCCGATAAGCTTCTGACCAAACTTTGTCCAAAACCTTGTGCATGGCTTCAAAACTTGCTGGACCATCTCCTTTCTCCAATGCACTTTTTACCTCTGAATCTTGAGCAGCAAAAATCTCGTCCCACATCTGAATCATTGGATAAGGTGGAGATGTCACCACTAAATCAATACTTTCATTTTGAAGGGCTTGCATGTTCGCAGCATTGCCCCAGTGGGTTTTATGTTGTGTTGTAGAATTGTTTTTTATTGAAGTGGTCATCGAAGTATTAGAATTAAAATGAAAATCAAAATTAGAATTAAAAATCAAATCATCTTCAAGGACTTCAAAAATTTACCCAAATTTTGAAGTTTGTGTGAAGAAAAACAACAATGCCCAAAAATTTATTGACTGCATTTTGAAGTTTTTGGTTTACCTTTGTTGGCTTAATAATTGTATGTAATATAACCATTTTTAGAAATTAGTAAAATAAGCATATAATAATATGAAAGTTGCAGTTGTAGGCGCGACAGGTATGGTCGGGAAAGTAATGTTAGAAGTATTGCAGGAACGAAATTTTCCTGTTAGCCAAATTATTCCAGTAGCGTCCGAAAGTTCGGTAGGGAAAACGGTTTTATTTAAAGGGCAAAAAGAAAAAATTGCTGGTATTGATGTGGCTTTGTACAACAAACCTGCTATTGCTATCTTTTCGGCAGGGGCTTCCACGTCCTTGAAGTGGGCACCACAATTTGAAGAAATGGGAACAACAGTTATTGACAATTCTTCGGCTTGGCGAATGCACGATACAGTGCCATTGGTAGTCCCAGAAATCAATGCAAATATATTGACCAAAGACGATAAAATTATTGCCAATCCCAATTGTTCGACTATTCAGATGGTGATGGCATTGTCTCCTCTACACAATAAATTCAAGATGAAACGTTTGGTAATTTCTACTTATCAGTCGGTGACGGGTACAGGGAAAGATGCCGTAGCACAACTTCGGAATGAACGCAGTCGTTTGGAGGGCGATATGGTCTATCCCTACAATATTGACCTCAATTGTTTGCCGCATTGCGACATATTTTTGGACAATGACTATACTAAAGAGGAAATGAAGTTGGTGCATGAAACCCGCAAAATTTTGAATGATTCAACGATTGGCGTAACTGCTACGGCTGTTCGTGTACCTGTTATTGGCGGTCATGCCGAAACGGTGAATGTAGAATTTGAAGAAGAATTTGAAATGAGTGAAGTTCGGAGACTTTTGACCGAAATGCCTGGCGTGGTGTTGATGGACAATGTGAAAAACAATATTTACCCAATGCCTTATTACCAACAGGGTAAAGATGAGGTATTTGTCGGTCGCCTTAGACGAGATGAATCTCAACCTCGAACCTTGAATATGTGGATTGTTTCGGATAATCTACGTAAAGGTGCTGCAACCAATGCGGTGCAGATTGCAGAATATTTGATGGAGAACGAATTGGTCGAGGCATAAGGCAAATTCGGCTACACGGCTAACGCTGGACGGTAAACGGCAGACGGTTTTGCAATCGCATGAAGCACCATAGTTTGTAAACTGTTGTTTAGCAGTGTTGTCCAACCTTAGAAGGGTAGCCGCAAATTCAAACAATACTTTGTAAGCGAGCGGATTAAATTTTAGGAATGCTTATAAAGACTACAATAGTTTTGTTCTCTAAGAGATTATTCATCAGCAGAATTCTTGTGGATTTTCTTAGAGATTAAATTATTGTAGTCTCATTTAACAGGTTTTGTCAAAGAACCAAATTTATAATCAACTGTTGCCAAAATTGAAAATTGTTGGCAAAGTTTAATCGGATTTTGTTCGTTCAAACGTTTGCTAACCTTCGGTGTTGTTAAATTTTGACTCAATCCTCCACCACCAACTTCCCACTCTTCAATGTCCGCCCATAACTCACCAACCGATACAAATACATCCCACTCTCCAAATCCCCCAAATCCAATTCGACCCAATCATTCACCATTAACAATTGACAATTAACCATTAACTTCCCTTGCAGGTCATACAATTGCAGCAAACCCTCCTTCGGCAAATCGTAATCAATCCGAACCTGTCCATTGCTAACAGGATTAGGGTACATTTTAAAAGAAAAAGCGGGCAATCCATCGACTCCTTCAATGCCTACAATTTCTTCTCCTGTAATCACCTTGATGTCGAAGCGAGAAGTATCGGAACAAACGATGGCGGTCAAGGTCACGATTCGGGATTCTCCTTTGTTGGCATAAGAATGGCTCGGATGCAGTTCTTCCGAAGTCGTTCCATCTCCAAAATCCCACAGAAAATGCCCTCCATCTATGCTGTCGGGATAGACGTATTGACTCTGATTCGTGAAGTGATAAGTCAAAGCTTGGTCAGGGTCTTGTTCGGCAGAGAAGGAGGTTTTGGGTTCGGTGAGGAGACCCATGCAGTTGGTTTTGACGAGATAAGCATCTGCTTCTCCAAAATCTTTGTTGGCTCGCCCTACAAGAATAAAGCCGTCCTTTCCATCTAAACGATTGTTTGTCAGTACCATTCCGAAACCAGTATCAGTATGTGCTAAATCTCCATATGTTCTTTGCCATAAAGTAGCACCTTTATTATCTATTTTTGCAATTTGAATGTCTATATCAGAGCGAGTCATATCTGTTTCTAAATCGTAACCATTCCAAAAATATACACCTGTACATATAATACTCCCATCTAATAATTCATAGGCATCAGTGGGACCAGCCTTATTGAATAACCTATCGTCATTTGTCCATTCAATCTCTCTTTCGTTATTCAGTTTTAAAAAATATCCTCTATGCCCCAGAGCTAGCTTAGCTGCTGCCATTAACAAAAACCCACCATCTTGTGTAATTAACATCTGTCCTGCCAAATCTTCCCCCCCCAACTGACCGTTTTCTCCAGTTATTTCATCTAAATTATAGGTTTCTTCCCATAAACGATTTCCCGTATTGTCCATTTTGAGTAACATTAAGTCTCCTGAACCTAAGCTCCACCCTTTTGTTCCATATACATAAAAGAAGCCTTCCTCATTAGGTACAGGTTTTATATCTGTAAAATGACTATTAAGCTTGTAATCAAAATAAGTGGTGATAGATGTTACTTCAAAATCTTGATTCATTGTTATAATTCGTGGCGACCAGATATTTGCTACCTTATCAATATGAACACCATTTACTAAGTACCCATTATTATTAGGCAAAAAACCTCTAATAAAACTATAATAATCTGTTGTGTCAGCAATACTTTTGTGAAGTATATTCCCCATATTATCAACAAAAGAATAATGATTATATAAAGCATTTCCATTCAATTCTAAAACTGCTCCTGATAATATAAAATTATTTTTTAAAGGACTTATCATCCCCGCAACCAAACTTAAAGTATCGTATTGATAATTATTGCTTTTAGTAATTGCACCATCATTATTTACAATAATACCAATATTATACCATGGTTCATTTAAATTACGACTAACAATTGTAAGAAAATAAGTACTATCATCTTTTGCATAGATATCGCTTACATAATCTGTTCTATTCCAATCGTAGTGTTTGATGAAGTATTTGGAGTCTTGATTTTGCGCTATTATACTACTTGAAACATAGAATAATAATATTAAAATAATTATCTTTTTCATTGGTTTAATTTTTAAAGGAATGAAGAAAAAGCAGTAGAAGATGAGTACTCCTACTGCTTATACTGTAAATTTTTGAGTCGAACTATTTGATAATCATCAATTTTTCTCTCTGGATTATTTCGCCCTCTATTTCCAGAGTATAGAGATAGATTCCATTTTTATAGTTTTCTATATTGATTGATTGACGACCTATACCTAAAATTTTGATTTCTTGATACTGTTTGCCATTCAAATCATAAATTCTCAAAATTCCTTCTTCATTTTCTTCCAATTCATACTGGACAGACACATTTTTATTGGCAGGGTTGGGATGTATTTGTGCTTTTTCTACTC
>JBMYXW010000179.1:0-6361 GCA_049608825.1 Chitinophagales bacterium | reverse complement strand
ATTGATACTAAATCAATGCCGCTTTTTGTTGTTGGCTTACTAGGGCTCGAACCTAGACTCTTCTGTACCAAAAACAGACGTGTTGCCAGTTACACCATAAGCCATTTCCAGCTTTATCATAAAAGCGATGCAAATCTACAAACAATGTATTTTCTATGCAACAGATTGACTGTTTTTTTTTACATTTTTTATAAAATAAGCATATCCTGAAAGATATTATGATAACCCCACTTGAAGTAAAAAGGTTCACGGGTTGGGAATATTTTTTCTACTAAATCAAAATCCATAAACCCATTCCCACCTCATTTTGTTATCTCCATAAAATAACGTAGATTCAAACTATGCAGAAAAAATACAATAAGTTTAGGAACAATAAGTCCAAATCAGAGGACAAACGAGAAGACGAGAAAAGACACAATGAAGAGGAGGGCGAACCCAAATTTAGAAGCCAAAAAACATACCGCAAAAGAAATACCAGCGAAAAAGAGCCTTCTAAATTTAGAGAAAAACGGGCAGATAGGGAAAGGAGTAGGGATAAAGACAAACCAAAAAGCAAAAAGAGGATGCTTTTTCGGAAGAAAAAACCACCACAACTCGCTTTAGAGAATCCAACCACCGTAGAATTGAAAAAAACGGGCATTCGCCTCAACAAGTATTTGGCAAATTCAGGTGTTGCGGCTCGGCGAAAAGCGGACGAACTCATCAAGGAAGGTTGGGTCACAGTCAATGGCAATATCATCACCGAAATGGGATTTCGGGTACAAGCAGATGATATTGTAAAGTTCAAGAACAAAAAAGTAGAGCCTCAAAACAAAACCTACATCTTGATGAACAAACCCAAAGACATGATTACGACCACCAACGACCCTCAAGGTAGAAAAACGGTGATGGATTTGGTGGCTTCCGTTGATGTCGAAAGGCTCTATCCCGTAGGTCGTTTGGATAGAAACACAGTGGGTTTACTCCTACTTACTAATGATGGTTCACTCGCCCAATATCTTTCGCATCCCAAAACCGAAGTCCGAAAGATTTACCATGTTTTCTTAGACAAGCCTTTACAGAAAAGCCATTTGAATCAAATCGGAAAAGGTATCAAACTCGAAGATGGTGAAATAGCAGTGGATGGGGTTTCTTATATGAGTGAAAACAAAAAAGAGATTGGTATTCAGATTCACAGTGGTCGAAACCGAATTGTAAGACGAATTTTTGAATACTTTGGTTATGAAATCAACAAGTTGGATAGGGTGATTTATGGTGGATTGACCAAAAAGAATTTGACTCGTGGAAAATGGCGTTTTTTGACAGCTAAGGAAGTGATAATGTTGAAGCATTTTAAGGGCTAATTCACTTTGGATGCGAGAAGTGAGAACAGAGAAGCGAGAAGCGAGATATAATGATTTGGTAATCAAATTTCATTAAAATAAAATCTCGCTTCTCGCATCCTTTCTCTCGCTTCCAAAATCTAAATTCACTCTCCAATCAACAAAAATCCCGCCCAATCTTGCGGTGTATAATCCTCCAAAACCAGTAAATCCATTTTGGCTTTTCGGAGGGCGGCAGCATAATTGTCACCTTCCAAAACATATTCAAATAGTTTTTTAACCAAAGTACTACTTGATTCATCGGGAATATCGAATTGGGTGAAAATGATGTTGTTCGCCCCTGCATACAAAAAACCTCGCTGCAATGCCATCATTCCTTCGGCACTGTATAGTTCTCCTACGCCACTGCTGCAACTACTTAAGACAACCAAATCTGCTTGAAGATGAAGATGATAGGTTTCGGAGGTGTAAAGAAGAAAATCATTTTGAAGATAGGAATTTTCTGAGACATCGTTTTTCGCTAAATAAATGCCTGTCAATTTGGAGTTCGATTCATGAGTCATTCCATGTGTTGAAATCAAAATATACTTGTGTTTGGGGGCTTCCAAAAACAAATTTTGCTTGGAAGCAGCCCCATACAAAAATATTTTCGCCTCCAATTCTCGACTTTGAAACAACTCAAAAACTGCTTTCACCTCATTCTCTGTACTCGGCAAATTGCTCAACGCCTTCTCCCCTTCCCGATTCGACCGCAAAATTTTCGTTTTTCCGCCTCGACTCACCAATGCCACATCTGCCTGTTCTTTTCCATTGAAGGAAACGGGTGCAATGCCCAAAAACGAATCTTCTAAAAAAATGCTTTTGGCTCTTTTTGCAGCTTGGTGTAGCAAAAGTGTGGCAGAATAATGGTAAGCAACTTCAAAGAAACGAATCAAATAAGGTAAATTGAAACCTCCCCCTAGTCCCCTCCAAAGAAGGGATTTTTCTTCAAAATCTTGGTTTTCTGCAAGTAAAAGCAAAGCATCATAAGGCAAATAATTCAATACGCCATGCCGCAAGATGGTCAACTTTGGTGTGGTTTCTCCTTCAATAAAATATTTCTCCAATTGAAGGGGCTTCAATAAAAGGGCATACAATTCTTCTGCAATTTCCACAAAATCATCTATATCCACTGCATTGATGGCATCCAAAAAATCCATGACCAAGTCTTCAAAATTTGAAGGCTTGGCGATTTGATGAACTTGGTAATTGTTGGAAGTTATTTCAAAAATGAAAATAAACTGCTCACCGATATAATAAGAAAGTAGAATAGAATTTCCTTTTGAAGAAACTGCTTGTTTTTCTTTTTCCTTCAAAAACTGCTGTAAAGTTTGGACAGTTGCAGTTTGGGTGCTGTACTTCAATTGGTGGTAATCGGGATATTTTTTTTCGAGTTGCTCTATCAATTGAAGGTATTCTTGCTGTAAGTCGAAATGCTGGCTTTCCAATTCTCGAACTGTATCCAGTTCCTTTTTTGCTTTGGCTTCGTCTATTTTTTTCTCCAATTGTAGGAGCTTATTTTTTATATTTTCTTCTTGTTCTCTGATTTCCAAAGGAATATTTGCCATTGCCTCGGCTTCCTTCAAATCCGACATCAAGAGAACCGCTTTGGATTTTTCAGCAAAATTGAAGGCAATTTGCAGGTTTTTTAATGAATCAGAATTTGACTTTGTTTTTTGCAGTTTTCCAACTTCTATCGCTACTTCAATTGCTTTTTCATACACAATCACCAATTCTTCGCCCAAAAAAAGTTTGGAATCGTAGCCTTTGTATTGTTGTCGTTTGACTTCAATAAATTCGTCCAATCGTTGATACCCTTCAAAAGCGGCATACAGTTCTTTTGTGCTATCGTTTGGATTCTTTTGATACAAACCATAAAAAGACAGTGCTTTTCGATTGATGGCAAACAAAAGTTTCTTGGAGAAATAATCAGTGTGAACGGGCGGATATTGATAGATATTTTCTGCTTGAAAATCGGGTAATAATACTTGAAGGCTTTGGTGAAGGTGGTTTATGGCTTCTTTTTCCGCTCCTTTTTGCAAATGAGTATTGCCACAAAGGTTCAATACTTCAGCAAGTTTGGGGTGTTTATCTCCAAAAATTTCTTGGTAACCTTTTTTTGCTATTTCAAAGTAATGAAAGGCGGTATCATATTTTTGTTGGGTAGCATAGCAGTTCCCCAAATTGCAATAATTGTCATACACTATCACAGAAAGAACAGAAATAGCAGAGTTTTTTTTTGTTTGAATATCAATACTTTGCCCATAATAATCAATGGCTTTGTCGAATTGTTGAAGGGCATTGTAGCAATTTCCCAAATTGGACAAAATAGTGGCATTGAGGTTATCGTTTGTCACGAAGTGTTTGGAAGTGATGGCATACGCTTTTTCAAATTGAAGAATCGCAGACTCATACTGTTTTTTGAAGTGATAACAACTCGCAATATTATTGTAGGCATAGACCAAATGTGGGTGTCCTTCTGGTAATACTTCCAACCAATTGTACAGTGTCTTTTGAAAGTGTGGTAATGCTTGTGCATGATCCCCTAATGAGCTGTAACAAGCACCTAAGTTGTTGTAGCAAATAGCCAAATCATTAGATTTTTTTTTGTTGACTTCCAAATGAAATTTTAGTGCTTTTTGATGAAATTTAATTGCTGTTCCGTATTTCTTTTGTTGAACATGCACACTGCCTATATTGGAGTAAGTCAATGCTAGAGCTTTCTTTTGGGCGGGAGATTCTTCTGTTACCTCCACACTCAAGGCTGATTGGTATGCTGTCATTTCTTCCTTCAATTTATTTTGAAGTCCATAAGCATAACCCAAACTATTGAAGGTGGCAATTGGATAGTATGTATTTTGAAGGCAGTAGCTTTTAGCTATTTCCAAGGCAATTTTTAAAACGGTAATAGCTTTTTCAGCATCTACTAAGTAATTGTAGTTTTTACCTATTTCGTTGAGAGATTGAAGATAGTATTTCCATTTTTTTTCTTCCTGAAATACCAAAGCTGCCCCTTCCAACACCTCAATGGCTTGTTGGTAATGAGCAGCTTTGGTTAAATCAGTCGCTTTTTGAAAGGACTGTTGAACATATTGAAGATACTTATCCTCCATTGCTTTCAAAATTACCTGGACTCATATTTTTCTTTTTTCTCAAAATTTTCAACCTAATTTCCCCTACTTCTACATTTGCAGGCGCATTGAGATTTCCTTTTACTGTAAAATACTCATTAATGCCAGCTAACACTGCTCCTGTCAGTTCACCATTTGTAGCTAACCTTACTTCATTAGCAGAAGTATTGACATACAATTTGAGCGTTTCGTAAGTACCTTCTTGCGGATTGAGGTCAATAGGTTGCTCACTATTTCGAGTACAATTGTCCTTATCTTTAAAAGTAAAGATAATATAAAATCGACTACCAAACTTAGTCAGGCTTTCTTGCTCTGAGTTATCAAAGGTAATCATGCTTCCTTTTACTGTTGTTGCAGGGATATTATACCTTGCATAAGCAGGGGCATTTTCTCCTGCTGATAAGGAAGAAGAAGCTGAATGTGATGAACTGGTAGAGGTACTTCTACGGTACTTTTTTCCTCTGTTTTTTATAGCAAATTTATTAGGGTGTTGATTTGAAACCAATTCAGGTATATCGACGACTTCAACCTTTCCTATAAGCGTAATGTTTGTTTCGCAATCGTCCTTTGACAGTGCTTTAAAATAGTGGAGGTGTATTTTGTTAAAATAACCCCCTTTCCCTATATCAATTTTATCTCCACCTGTTGTGCTGACCAAACCGATTTTGGCTTGTGCTTGCAAGTCATTGAAGAAATGAGAAGTAAAGAGTAAAGTGAGGATAATTAATACGTTTTTCATCTTGTGTGAGGTTTTGAAGAAAAAAAAATTCTACTATGAAATAAAAGGAAGGAAGTGGTGAAAGCAGAACCATCAATATAAAACATTCATGACTATTTTACAAAAATAGTTCCTGATTTATCAATTCTCTATTGTTTTTTAAGCTGTCAGTGTTTTTTGATATAGAACATCATCTTGAGTGCTCCTATTTCTCGGTGTACTTTCGTTTTTTCATACTTAGAGGTAGGGTTGCCTTGAATAGTAAAAGGTTTGAATGGATTTCCTATCAACATTCCCAATTTACCAGAGGAATTCACTACTCGCACTTTATTGGTTTTCAAGTTTACGAATAATTTTACGATCTTAAAACTATTTTTATTCGGATTGATGTCAATAGGATCAATACCCGTTTTTTTGCAGGCTCGATCTATGTCTTTCAAAGTAATCACAATATAGAATTTCTCTCCAAATTGAATCAATGATTTCAAGTCTGTATTATCAAACGTAAGCATATTACCATTGGTGGGAGGTATGGTATAAGTATGTGTCAAGTTTTCATCATTCTTGCCCGTTCCAATGGTGAATGAATTAGGAGAACCACCCGACGAATTGGATGTCCCCCCTTTGGTTCTGCCTTTTTTTGCTTGAAAAGCAGATATATTAGAAATTGAACCATTTGAATCATCTGGTATGTCAATGATTTTAAGCGTGCCTGTTAGGGTAATTTCTTTTTCACAATCGTCTTTAGAAAGGCTTTTGTAGTGCATGATGCGAAGTCTCACATCTTTATTTCCATCTCCACTAATGTCATCTTCACCTGTTGTATTGACCAAACCGATTTTGGCTTGTGCCTGCAAATCACTAAAGAAATGTGTAGTAAAGAGTAAGGTGAGGATAATGATTATGTTTTTCATCTTGTGTGAGGTTTTGAAGAAAGTAATTTTCTACTATGAGGTAAAAGGAAGGAAGTGATGTAAGTAGAGCTATTAGAGTAAAACATCCATGACTGTATTTACAAAAATAATTGTAAACTACTGACTTGCTTCTTTCCCCATAGACGAAAAAAGATGTGGCTTTAGGACAAAAGTAATACTACTAAGTAAGGAGTCAGAATTAAGGGGTCAGGTGTCAGGCTTCAAATGTTTGGTTAT
>JBMYXW010000178.1:0-6392 GCA_049608825.1 Chitinophagales bacterium | reverse complement strand
AAATGAAGTTTTGCCCAATCAAAGATATAAGCGTGTAACCTTCACATCGAGAGGCGACAAAGAAGTTGAGGGGTGGTTGTTGTCCGTTGAAGATGCCAAAGGTACAGTGATTTTGTTTCATGGATATTTAGGAGTCAAGTCCTTGCAGTTGGAAGAAGCATACAGCTTCAATGAGATGGGTTACAATGCCTTAATGATAGATTTTTTGGGGCATGGCGGTTCGGAGGGCGAAAGTACAAGTATTGGATATGGTGAAGCAGTTGATGTGATTTATGCCTACTATTATGCACAGGAAGAACTCCTCGAAAACAATATTATGCTCTTTGGAGCTTCAATGGGTGCGGCTTCAATTTTGAGAGCTTTGAGCATTTCGGACATTCAGCCTACCGCTATTTTGGTGGAATGCCCGTTTGGTTCGATGCAACAAACTATTCAAAACCGTTTTACTGTTCTCAACGCACCGAGTTTTCCGACAGCAAATTTGTTGGTTCTTTGGGGCGGACTGCAAAACGGGTTCTGGGCTTTTAAACACAATCCAGAAGACTATGCCAAGTCGGTCAAAACGCCTACCTTGTTGATGTATGGCAAACAGGATAGTCGGGTGATGATGGAAGAAACCGAAAATATTTACCAATCTCTCACAGGCTTCAAACGCTTGAAAATCTTTGAAGAAAGCGGGCATCAATCTTATTGCCGCAATGAACACGATTTGTGGATGCAATCGGTCGAAGAATTTTTGGAGGAAGTGACGAGTGGTGAACCTTATTTGTCGATTTGAGGGGGATACTTGCACTAAATCACAAGTCAAAAATCATGTAATCCTACCTCTTAAATCCACCTAATGATGTGCATAAAGCGGTTCTCAAATAGAGTAGATTTATGATGTACGATAGCCGATATTTGAGGTTTGATTTGCACTACGATTGCTAAACAGCTGCCATCCATTTAATTTTAACTGTAATAGTGACTCTTAACTCGTAACCCGCAATATTCATGAAATACTGGAATATTTTGTGTGGCATTCTTTTGGCTGCAATACTTTGGGCTTGTCAAAATCCGCCTCCCAAAACTCTACCCGTAGAAAACATTCCCGAAAACATTGAAGTACACATTTCGCAAGCTTTTTTAGCAGATGCTATTCCGCTTCAATTGTCGTTTCATATTCGTTGGCTGATTGTCGACACCTTGCTTTTTGACGAGCAGTTTGACACAACAAAAACCTACAACGAGTCCATACTCATTCCTCGCACCAAAGAATTGTGTACCAAAATCACCGCTGCTTATATCCTCAAAGACTTCAAACGCCGCAAAAAAAGAGAACAGTTTAGAACAGACATTGCCTCTGCCCTACTCCATCACCTCAGCGAAGAAGGTACATTGGTTGAAGAAGTCCAACTAACCAAAATCCAATTTCCTTCCCAATTTGCCTACCTTAATTCCAAAATCTTGCCTCCTCCTCTTTCCATTTCCAATCTTCCGCCGCCTCCTATTGGTGTGGACGAGCTTTTGGTGAGTCAGCAAGAACGCCTCAAATTGCAGCTGACGACTTTACAGATGCTGGTGAAGGCAGAAAAAATTGCAGGGGAAAAGTTTGTATTAAATTCAGGATACAGGGATAGAGTAAGGAATCGGATGGTTGGAGGAGTTGCCAATTCTGCCCACCTTCGAGGGTTCGCAATGGATATTTCCTTCAATAGTTCTGCCCAGAAAAAACGCATTCTTCACGCTCTCAAAAAAGCAGGTTTCCAACGAATTGGAGTTTATTATAAACACATTCACGCAGACAATGACCACTCTTTGCCTACGCCAGCAAGGTGGTAAGGTTGTGTTTGGGTGTTTGGGTTGATAATTGTTTTTGGGTGTTTAAGTGCTTTTGTTTCTTTGTATTTGTGTTGATAATTGCTTTTAGATGCTTGTGTTGATAATTGTTTGGAATGTAATAGGAATATTGCCGCAACAAGGCTTAAAAAAAACCACCATTCCAAGCTTCAATATTCAAAAATCAATTTGGTGAAAAATAATTTTATAAAAATGAAAATTACCTAAAATAAATGGAACTATTTCTTCAAAAAAAATGTAGGAGAAACATACCAAAAAATTTAAACAATGCGTTTAAATTAAGTATATTAGCAATTAATAATCAATTTCCTTCCTTTACCTTTTTCAAGCAGATAATTCCATGACCAAACAACCACATTTCACACTTTATGCGTGCCTTGCTGCCTGTTTATTGCAGTTTTGTTCCTGTACTCATCAGAGTAATAATCCCAATCATGACCATGTTTATCAAACAACATTGAGAGATATTCGGCTTGGCGATGGTGTGCCGATTAATTTAGCCCTTTCGATACGCTGGAAAATAGATGATTCAGCTTTGTTTTATAGTCAATTCCAGTCTATGGGAATGTATGATTCGGTGATGTTGGTTCCTCGTGGGCGAGAATTAGCAAGTAAGTTGTCTAATGTATATTCGAGTGTAGATTCCGTTTTTACGACACAACGAGAACCCTATATCAAAGATTTGAAACAAAGGCTAATGAGTGGTCTTGGAGAGGAAGGTGTGGATATCAAGGAAATCATCGTTTCTGACATCTATTTCCCAAAAACTTTTACGAATGCGATGGAACAAATTGGTCTTCGAGAGCGAGAATTGGAACAGATTCGCCTCAAAAACATCATTGACCTCGAAAACGCAGAAGCGGATCGCAAAAAAGCAAAAGCAGAAGGTACAGTGACTATCGAGGAAGCGAAGGTGGAAGGAGAAGTGGCAGAAATCAATGCACAAACCGAGCGCAAAAGACGCTTGTCTAAATTGGCTCAAGCAGAGACAGAAGCACAGGTCATTGAGAAACAGGCTCAAGCAGAGGCTCGAAAAATTCAGGTATTGGCAGAAGCGGAACTCGAAAAACGCAGAAATCTCAACAATTTGGATGTCGATCAAAAACGCAATTTGCTAGGGGTGGATAAAGACAATCAAGTAACCTTGGCAGGTTTGTACCAAACCAATCCTGTTTTTGCTTCTTTTTTGGTAAACAAAGAAATGGCTTCCAAAATTCAAATTGCAGTCGTTCCGCCCAATACGGACATCAGTAATTTGAGTGGTTTGATTCAAACGGATTTGCAGCAAACTGCAACAGGTTCAACTTACAATATTGATGTTGAAAATCAAAAGAAAGAGCTGGACAATGTGAATGAAAATGAAGAAGATTATTGATGGTGTGATGGTGCGATGATTACTTATAATAAAACAACTTTTAAAATGTTACAGTTTCACCATCGCACCATTCCATTTTCTCACTTCAACCATTTCAAGGGTCTTGGCAAGGTGTTTTTAGAGATGAAAAGGTAAGGAACTGGATTCCCTCCAAAGTTCCGAAAAAATCGTTCTACTCCTGGTATCATTGAACCTTCAAAGTCAAAATACGCTACTCCTGCTTTTTTCGCCATTTGAATGGCTTCACTCAACATAAAAGAACTCGCATTTACCTTCCCCTTATCGTTTAGGCTCACTGCAAAAAGATAAATCCAACTTGTATGATTTTTTAATATCAAAGAACCCGCCTGTAATTCTCCTATTTTGTTGTAAACCTTCAATACAATACCTCTGTCCTCTTGTTTGACTACTTCCCATAATTTAAAAA
The DNA here is from genome assembly GCA_049608825.1 of Chitinophagales bacterium. GTDB lineage: Bacteria > Bacteroidota > Bacteroidia > Chitinophagales > UBA2359 > JAUHXA01. The sequence goes on along the minus strand of JBMYXW010000178.1, from coordinate 2,751 downwards.
GGTTTTCATATTGTTTATCGGTCAAAAATTTTTTTTGAACTTTTGAAAATTCTATTAAATCAGCAATAGTCTCCGATGTACTTAACACATATTCTTCCTTTTTTGCTTTCTGAACCAATCTTCTAACTGAATTATGAGTTCCTTCTATCAACTGTTTTACAGTAGGTTCTAAAGACAGCCAATAAGTATATTTCACTTCCAATTGATACGCAGCCCAATGAAAGGGCAATGGATAATCAAATTGAGGTGCAAAGGTAAATTTGAAGAGTTTGATGGATTTGGGTATCTGTTGGACAACGGCTTCACACCAACGTTTTTTGTTGTTCCATTGTGTCAATTGTTTCCCTTTTTGTGGTCGAAAAAGTATGCCTAAATGTTGAGTGAATTGAGGTTGAAGGGCATAATGAATACCCATTTTTTGAGAAATAGGCAATGGCATTACAGCCTTCCAATGTTCTTTATTCTCTACAATAATTGCCGACCAATTAGGGCAAACAATATCCAAATACCATGTGTAGTGATAGATGCAGCCTTGTGGAGATTCCTCTACAAAGTTGTTCCATTGACTATCGTTTATTTCATGGCGACTTAAGAGCATGGGTGCTTGATTGATGCTTTGGATAATTGATAAGTAGTGAGACAAAAATAGTTTCACACAAAAGAACCTTCAATCCTGTTGTAATTGAAGTCTGACTTCTCGCTTCTTTAATCTGTCTTCCTACTTAAACACTTTAGATTCTTACATTGATGCTTTGGATAATTAACGGATATTATTAGATAGTATTAGTTTTTACAACTATCAACACAAAACCAACCTTCAAAACCGAAACAGCCTCATCACAATCTCATCATAATCATTAGGACCGTAATCAATATAAGTTCTCCAAACTTGAAGTTCTGCTCCATTCTGCAATACTTCGTACACAATGGGTTGATTATTTATCACAATGACCAATTCAAAACCATCCGTGTTCCATACAAAATCTTGAAAAAAGCCGCCTGCATAATCAAAAAATTCGCCTGTGCCATCGTCAAAAAAAGTGTATTCACCGTAATCAAAATAAATCTGCTCACTCAGCAAGTCGTTATTGGAAAACTCACGAAGTTCAAACTGTTCTACATTCCAAATTCCACCTGTCAATTGATTGCGGATAATAGAATCGTCACTACAAGATGAATATACAATACTGACAAACACTAAAAACAAGACAAGCATTATTGATTTACTATTCATATATTGTAAATTGCAATTTAAGTGTTTTGCAGGTTATTCAAAATTCGTCATTTACTCCTTCAAAATTGGACGATAATACACTTCTGCAATGGCACTAAAAACGTACCATATACCAGTGTTAACTTGTTGGCATTTATATCGTTTTCTCAATTTGACCCCTTTCACAAACACTTGTCCTGTTGCTGTCACAAATTTAGTTCCTTCTACCAAATCTTCCACAAAAGCTTTTTTGAAACCATTGGGTAAAATGGAAGGAGGTGCATCGTACTTTTTGAAGGCTTTGTATAGATAATCATCCGTACAGCTTGAAGCCGAGGGGTTTTGAAGATAAGCTTCAATCGCTTTTTCCAAATCATTGGGAAATATTTCTCTACCCAGAAAAACCTGCATCAAGTTCTGGTAATTTGATTTCCATTCCCTGCCATGTGGCTTGACTGTTCTTTGGTATTGTTCGTGCGTCACCAAATGCGCCAATTCGTGTACCATCACATCCAAAAAAGAATAGGGATTCAAGTCGTGATTGATAGAAATTCGATGCCCATAACCCCTGTATGGTGGACGATAGTCTCCCAGTTTGGTGACTCGCTTTTTAGTTATTTTCAGAGATACCTTGTACTTCACCAACCATTCTACGATGGTTGGCAAAGCCACTTTGGGTAGGTATTTTTGCAGTCCATCGGTTAGTTTTTTTTCTCTATATATCACTAAATAACCTCCTCTTTGCCTTGTACAAACTGCATGGCTTTTCTGACCATTGAAGTAGAACCCAAATAAATCGGCAATCGTTGGTGCAATTCAGTAGGTTGAATATCTAAGATTCGATTTTTGCCATCTGTTGCCATTCCTCCTGCCTTTTCTACTATGAATGCCAATGGATTGCACTCATACAACAAACGCAATTTACCATTCGGATTGTCTTTGGTGCGTGGGTAAGCAAAAACACCTCCTTTGATGAGGTTACGGTGTACATCTGCTACCATCGAACCAATATAACGAGAACTGTAAGGTCGCCCAGTAAAGGGTTCGTGCTGTTTGCAGTAGTCCAAATATCTGTTTACTCCATCCGAAAACTGTGATTGGTAGCTTTCATTGATAGAATAAATATTTCCTTGAAGAGGTGTTTTGATATCACGGTGAGACAAACAAAATTCGCCAATCGAAGGGTCTAAGGTGAAGCCATTCACACGGGTTCCAGTGGTGTAAACCAACATAGTGGAAGAACCATAAATGATATATCCAGCTGCGACCAATTGATTACCAGGCTGCAAAAAATCTTTTTCTACACAAGGTTGTCCAACAGGTGATATTCGGCGGTAAATCCCAAAAATAGTACCTATCGAAACATTGACATCAATATTGGATGAGCCATCTAAGGGATCAATACATACAACATACTTTGCATTCCGAGCACGTTCTCCTTCATAAATAACACAGTCATCATCTTCCTCCGAAGCAATTCCTCCACAAAACTCACTGTTTCTCATTGCCTTGTGAAAGTGCATATTTGCGAATATATC
>JBMYXW010000177.1:0-6416 GCA_049608825.1 Chitinophagales bacterium | reverse complement strand
AGCCCTCCATCCACAGGCATTGCATGACCTGTCACAAAACTCGACTTATCCGAACACAACCACAGCATGGTATTTGCCATTTCTACTGCATCCGCAAAGCGTTTCATTGGAATATGGGCTTTCAATTTTTTGGGTAAACCTGCTGAAATCTTCTCCATCATTTCGGGATTGAACATCGGTGTCACCGTAAAAACAGGACAAAGCGCATTGATGCGAATATTGTGTGGCGCATATTCCATTGCCGCTGTTTTGGTCATACCAACTACGGCATGTTTACTTGCTACATAAGCAATATTGTTGGGTAATCCTCTCAAACCTGCAATCGAAGCGGTATTGACAATCACACCTCCTCCTTGCTGCATCATTTGCTTCAATTCCAGCTTCATGCAGTAAAAAACGCCTGTTGCATTGACCGCCATCGTCTTGTCCCAGTTTTCCAAACTTGTTTCGGTTGTTTTTGCAGGAAGCGTTCCTATACCTGCATTGTTGATGGCTACGTCTATTCTACCGAATTGGGCAACTGTACTGTTGATGAGATTTTCGACTTCTTCAAATTTGGTGACATTGCATTTAATAAAAACGGCTTCTGAATTACTCATTGAAGCTATCTGGGCAACGGTTTCTTTTCCACCTTCTTCGTTAATGTCCGACACGACAACTGTTGCGCCTTCTTTTGCGAAAGCGTGGGCAGTTACTCTACCAATTCCCGAACCTGCTCCTGTTATTAAAACTACTTTATTTTGAAATTCCATTTTTTGATTGTTGTATTTTTTGAAGTGAATTATTGAAGCCTCAAAATAGAAAAAAATGTCCAATATACCCTCTAACAAGTATATTGGACATTCAAAAAAATATAAATGATAATCAGACAAAAGTAATCTAATCTAAAAATTTTGGTAAAAACTGATTCTTAGCTTATTCAAAATTTATCATTCAGCATTCAAAATTGTATGAAATTATTATCCCATCAATTCCTCCAATCGTTCTTTATCTCTAATAAGCAATCGTTTGTGATTACAGTATATCAGGTTTTCGGCACGAAGCTCGTTTAAGATACTTGTCACCGTCTGACGGGAAGTACCTGTGATGTTGGCAATTTCTTGGTGGGTAAAAAACTCTCTGACGGCTGTTTCGTAACCCACTCTTACGCCTCTGTTTTCTGCCAAATCCAGCATAAACTGAATGACCCTTGATTTGGTGTCTTTAAACAACTGAAGTTCTAAGCGTCTTTGGGTTTCGTTCAATCTGTCAGCAATGATCTCCATGATTTTGAAGGAAAAATCAAGATCTCTACGCATCAATTCTCTCATTCGCACCAAAGGAATGACATAGACTTCCACATTGTCAATTGCTTGGGCAAACTCATTGTTTTGGTGTTTGTGAATCAAACGCAATTCTCCAAAAATCTCACCATTTCTTAGAATTCCTTTCACCATTTCTTTGCCTTTGCCCGAATACGTTCCGACTTTTACTCGTCCCGATTTGACTACATACACTTTGTTGTTGATGTCGTTGGGAAGATATACAAAATCTCCTTTACGTACTTTTCGAGGAGGAGGTGTGTAGCCTCCATCATTGGTGAGTAAAGGCAGCATTGCCTCTATGCTTACCTGTTGTACCTCTAAACTTTCTCCGATTGCAGCTGTTGATCTGTTCATATTGAATGAATTTAATTAAGTATAAGAATAGGTGCCACATTGGATTGAGTGTTTATAGCTTGTAATATTTCCAATAAGACACATTAAAAGGTGCTTTTTCTATCAGTGGGGAAGTTTCTATTTATTAGAATAGTTTTTTAATGTAGAAGTATAAAAGAAGATACTTCCTATAGTTCTACTCTCAAAAGTGCTTGATTGTTTCACTATTATACCAAATGTCCGTCATTTCTTTGACATAAAAAAAGACATTTATGCACGGTTTCCGACAATTGAAGCGACTTATTATTGGGGTGAGAATGGCTTTACTTATATATTGACTACTGATAGTCAAGTTTTTCCGAAAAGCTTATTGTTACAAAGAAGGTTGAGTTTTCCTTCTTTTTTGGGTTTGAAATCTCCTGTTAATATTATATAGACAGGCTGAAATAAAAAAACGCTGCATTGCAGAAAAATAAATTATTGAAGGCAAAAATTTATTTTCTACTACAAAGAGTTATATTTGCAGTTCGTTCTTCAAATTACGATTTCCGACTTATCAAGAAAGGTAGAGAGAATAGGCTCTATGATACCTTAGCAACCTGTCACATTTAGATAAGGTGCTAATTCCTGCTCTTTTGGCAATATTATATTTTGTCAATGCACAAGAGATAGATGAGTAAATACATGAAATGTACTTCATTTTTCATTGTTTGACTTCATCTGTGTTTACCTACTACTTACCTTATCTTCAATAGCCAATTGGAAATCAAAAACAATACTTTAACAGATGAAAGTTATAGAGCAGTTCAATCAGACTGATAAGGCGTTGATTTCCTTTGAGATATTGCCGCCTATAAAAGGAAAAAGCATCCAAAGCATGTATCGTATCTTGGATTCATTGATGGAATTCAACCCTCCTTTTATCAATGTCACCTACCACCGAGCAGAGTATAAATTCAAATTGTTGGAAAGTGGGCTTTATGAGAAAGTTTATACCCGAAAACGCCCAGGAACAGTGGGTATTTGTGCGGCAATTCAATACAAATATGGAGTAGATGCCGTTCCTCATTTGGTGTGTGGAGGGTTTACCAAAAACGAAACAGAGGATGCCCTTGTTGATCTCAACTATTTGGGAATCAACAATGTTTTGCTGCTTCGTGGCGATGCCGTCAAGGGAGAACGTAGTTTTGTGCCTGAAATAAAGGGCAACAAAAACGCAGTGGAATTGGTCGAGCAAGTGGTCAATATGAATAATGGCAATTACTTAGAAGAAGACCTCCGCAATCCCGTAGAAACTGAATTTTGTATTGGGGTAGCGGGTTATCCCGAAAAACACCAAGAAGCCCCCAATGTGACGGCAGATTTGAAGTATTTGAAGCAAAAGGTGGATGCGGGAGCAGATTACATTGTTACCCAAATGTTTTTTGACAATCAAAAATATTTTGACTTTGTAAAAAATTGCCGAGATGCAGGAATCAATGTTCCCATTATTCCTGGTCTCAAACCGATTACCCGCAAATCACAAGTGAATAAACTGCCGGGTATTTTCAATATTTCCGTTCCCGAAGACTTGGTCACCGAAATCCAAAAACACAGCGACAAAGAGAAGGTCAAGGAAATTGGAATTGAATGGACAGTGCAGCAATGCAGAGAACTTCAAGAGTTTGGTGTTCCCTGTTTGCATTTTTATACGATGAGTGCGGCTGGTCCCTTTCAGAAGATTATGAAGGCATTGGGCTAGTGATTTTGAAAACCCCACCTCACAAATCATGTAATCCTAAATCTTACACCCACCTGATTATACGTATCAAAACTGTTCTCGAATGAGGTGGATATATGAGGTACGATAGACGATATTTGATATTTGATTTTTAAAAAATCGACCTCATAAATCATAAAATCAAATGCAAATCTCCAAACTCATGCCATTGATACGCTTCTTCAATAGCCGATTGGTAAGTGACTTCAATGTGTTTCAAACCCGCCAAAGCCTCCAACATCAACAAGTGTGAGGCTTTGGGTTCGTGAAAACCTGTCACCAATCCATTCACTGCAAAAATGCCTCTCTGTGGGGTGATAAATTCGTCTGTCCAACCTTCTCCGCTTTGGGTAAAACCGTTTTTGTCGGTCACTGTCTCCAAAGCTCGAATCACCGTTGTACCGACTGCAATGATGCGCCTATTTTGTTGACGAGCCAAATTGAGGGCAGCAGATGTAGATTCCGAAACTCGGTAGTATTCTTGATAAGGTCGCTCATTGAGTTCCAAGCTCGCCACGCCTGTATGCAGCACTATCGGCAAAATTTGGATTCCTTTGGAGACCAATTGTGTAATCAATTGTGGGGTAAATGCTCGACCAGCAGAAGGCATTTCGGTGCTGCCCATTTCTTGTGCAAAAACGGTTTGGTAATAAGACTGGGGATACTGCTCTTTCACATAATTGTAGCGAATCGGCATTCCATACCTATCCAAATAACTTTCCACTGTGTCTTTCACTTCAATACTTGCTTGCCAAAGTTGCAGGTGCTCTGCTTCAAGAGTTGAATGATTCGCATAATAAGGCGCATCTAATACAATTTTTCCTCCACTGCTCAATTGCAGTACCTCACCAGATTGTCCGCCTTTGAAGCGTTTGGTCTGTTGTCCAATTACTTGCCGAAGCTCTATCACCCATTGATTTCCTTTTTGTTTAGTCGAAAGATGCACTCGAAGTAATGTGCCATCCGCACGATATGCCTCCAATGCTGCTTTCAATGTGCCACTTGTATTGACGACCAATACATCTCCTTCTTCCAAATAGTAAGCGATGTTTCGGAAAAGCGTGTGTTCGATGGCATCCGTGGTTTTGTTGGAAATCATTAACCGAACTTTGTCTCTTGCAATACCTCGCACTTCTGTCGGTTTGGCACATTGAAGGACATCGGGCAGGTGAAAATGAAAAGGTTTGTTGGAATGCGTTTTTTCCGCAATAGGAAAAGTCGTGTTTATATTTGAAGTTAGAGTTGTCATAGGTAGGTACTTGTGCAATTTTGAATGATGAATGATAAATTTTGAATAGATTAAAATCAAGGTTTAGAATACCAATCACTGTTCAACCAGGCACTAAACCTACCAAATCCGCCATCAATTGCTGACTCACATAACGCCCACTCGGTAGGTCTCCTTCAATGAGTTCCAAAAAACCAGGTACACTTTTTTCGGGGAGTGGTCGGTCGCTGATGTCCTCATTTGGGAAAGCTGCTTGGTGCATGTCTGTACGCATATCACCAGGATCTACCCAATACACATTCCATTGAGGGTTTTCCACAGCCAAAATATGGGAAAGGTGTTCCAATGCTGCTTTGCTTGCTCCATATCCTCCCCAACCAGAGTATGCTTCCACTCCAGCATCGCTACTGACATTGATAATCTTAGCATTAGGTTTTAAATAATTTTTTACTTTTTGAAGTAAGGACAATGGAGCAATCACATTAGTGTGGAAAACTGTGTGGATAACTTCAATAGGATAGTCCAAGAGGTGAGGCTGTGGAGATATTCCGAGGGTGCTTGCATTGTTGATAACCAAATCCAATCCACCCCATTTTGCGATTTTATCGGGAAATTGAAGGAGGTGAATTTCGTCAATAACATCGCCTGAAATTGCCTCTACTTCTGTATATTGCAATAACTCTTGTTGCACCTTATACAATCGGTCTGCATGTCGAGCATTGATAATGAGTTTCCAGCCTTTTTGAGCCAAAGTGGTTGCCAATGCCAAACCCAAGCCTTTTGAAGCTCCTGTGATTAATGCTGTTTTTTGAAGTGTCGTATTCATGTTGATTTAATTTTGTAGTATGGAAACGATTCAAAACGAATGTTTCAATACTGCAAAGTTAAACCAAGCTAAAAGCCCATACATTAGGCATTGGAACGGTTTTGAAGTGGTAAAATGTACAGGTGAGATACTGTACTAAAGGACAGGGAAAGGAAATTCAAATTCAAGACTCAAATGCAAATTCAAACAAGGCAAATTAAAATTAAAAACTCAAATTAAATTAGCCAATTAGTTTATCTAATTGGCTAATTTAATTTTTTAGTTTGCCCAATGCTTTGTAAACGAGTGGGTTGGGTTTTAGGAATGTCTATTCAACTATTTTAGTTGGCTAAGTGTTTTCTGCAAATCCATCTAAGAAATTAAACACGCTGTTCAATTCATCGTACATGATTTCAATATTTTCAAAGGACAAAAAACTGTCCGACCAATCGGGGTCAAATAGGTTTTTGCCCTGAAAAGGGACAGCTAAGTAAGCCTTATCATTCACCACTGCAATGCAAAAATGCGTTCTAGCAAGCCTTGAGATTGTATTGGGGTCAATCACCCGAAACGACTCAGTATCTGTCACAACTTTCATGGCAGATTCATCTTCTTGGTAGGTGAATAGGTATTGCTTTACTTTCTTGTCATTGAGTAATTTATCTGCGATTGAAGGGCTGTTTGCGAAAATTTTGAATTGTTCATTGACCAATTCATCTCTCACATTCATTTCCTTCAAATCCACCTCTATTTCCACATTTCTCATATCCCAACGATAACCACTCATTGCAGTCATAGCGATTTTCATATTGTGGGTTTTTCGTTCTTCGTAGGTCATGTCTGCGCTCGGCAAAATTTTCATTTTGAACAATTCAGAAGGACCAGAGAAAGCACTATTGGGTAGGACAAACACGACTCCACCCAAACTTTTGGGGAGAGTAGCTTCCATAAAAAGTCCTTGAAAAATGGGTTGGTCGCTTTGTTCAC
>JBMYXW010000176.1:0-6434 GCA_049608825.1 Chitinophagales bacterium | reverse complement strand
CTTGTACGACTTGTACGGACGGCATCCAAAATGGAGATGAAACGGGTGTTGATTGTGGTGGAACAAATGCCAACTGTGGCCCTTGTGGAGACCTTTGTACCAACGCTATAGCGATTGAATGTGGTGATTCTGTAATAGGAGATACCAACAACAATACTGCTGATGACCTTCCTGCTAATTGTGGTGGAGTTACTGGTCCTGCTGAAGGAGCTTGGTATAAGTTTGAAGGCGTAGGAGGAAATGTAGAATTGTCTACAGATAATCCAGGTACAAGTTTTGATACCAATATACAGATATTCTCTGGAGATTGTAACAACTTAACTTGTGTTGGTGGAAATGAAGATATAGATCCTAATGTTACTTTTAATTTCCAATCAGAATTTGCCTTTAATTCGGTTTTAGGAACTGATTATTACATTTATGTAAGTGGATGGAATGGAAATCAAGGAGTTTATGAATTGTCTATGGACTGTATCGCTCCACTTGACATCGTTCTTGCAGGTATAACACGAGTACAACCAGGAACATCTTCAGGAGCTGTGGATGTGACAATAACTGGTGGTTGTGATCCATTGACTTTTGCTTGGACAGGTCCTGGAGCTTATACCGCAGACACAGAAGACATTTCAGGTCTTGGTACAGCTGGCAATTACACTCTTACTGTAACAGATTGTTTGGGGAATACAGAAACTTTGACGGTTAATGTACCTCGTGGAGGTATTAGAAATAGAGGTAGAGGTAGAGGAAAAGCGGATATTACAGATGTTGCTCAGTTGATGGCAACACCTAATCCGTTTGTAAGCGAAACAACGATTAGTTTCCAAATCGAAGCAGAAGAGTCTGTAAGCCTAGACGTATTTGACATCAGAGGAGCGAAAGTTGCTACTTTGTTTAATGGTATGGCAGAAGCAGGTCAAAACTACCAAGTATCGTTCGGTGAGGCTATGCCTTCTGGAACATACATTGCGAAATTGACAACTGCGAATGGTGACGTTCAACACATCAAATTGGTCTTGACCAAATAAATAGAATGATGAAATAATAAGATGGTGTGATTGAAGTATTCTACTTTGATTACACCGTTTTATTAATCAATCATTGATTAATAAGAAAACCCCGAATTGAAGTACTTCAATTCGGGGTTTTTCTTTTTTATTCCTTTTATGAGAATCTAACTGCTTGATTTTAAAAATAGTATTTTATCACCAAAAAGGGAATAAGACTGTGATAAGGGATGTAGAAATAAATATAGTACGCAAGTTTTGCGAAGGTATTTTTTCTTTTAGGAAGGCAAAAAATTTTAGCATAGTAGGGCTATGTTCAAAATTTTTAACGCATCTAAAAGAGTAAAGTGCATAGACTATTTTTTGCTAAATCCCTAACCTGGCATAGCCAGTACCATAAAACATGGAAGGCTCATCACTCATAGATTTGCGAATTACGATTACATGATTTGTGGTTTGTGATGTTCAAAAATCTAAAATCACAAATCATGTAATCGTAAATCCTAAACTGATGCAGGTAATATGATAAAGTCTTGCCAAAAAAGCGCAAGACATCGGTATTTACTAACTAACGTGAGTTTTGGATAATACTTGTTAAAAACCAGCTTGTTAGCTCCATAGGAGCGGCACTTTGAGGTCACACCTAAAAGAGCTAAGAACTTGGTTTATAATCTTTTCTACAAACGGGAACAGCCCTAAGGGGCTTTTATTTTATTCAAAAATCACGTTAACTAAGTAACCAAACAATAGCGTTTTGTATAAGATTTTTCGTGCTTGATTAACTTTTAAATCAATTCAAAATTCAGAATTGTACAAGCAATTAAAGCACCATATCATCCACTGTCTCCAAATACGCCTTAATCGGAACCATTGCCTCTTTGATACAGCCATCTTCAAAAGGAGAATTGAGATTGGCATATTCCACCAACTTTAAAAACGACTGACTTCCGCCCGCTTTACACAATTTTACATAATCGGCAAAGGCATCCTCACGGTTGTCATTGGCTCGTTTCCAAAACTGAAATGCACAAACCTGAGCAAGCGTATAATCAATGTAGTAAAAAGGCGTAAAGAAAAGGTGCGCTTGTTTATACCAAAAGCTACCTTCCTCCAAAAAATCATTTTCAGAATAGTCCATCCACGGCAAATATTTCTTTTCGATGTTGCGCCAAGCAGCCTTGCGCTCCTTTGGACTGGCATCGGGGTTTTCATACACAAAGTGCTGAAACTCGTCAATAGACACACCATAAGGCAAGAAAAGCACAGAGTCATTCAGGTGTTCAAATTTGAATTTTTCCGTATCGTTTTTGAAGAAACTTTCCATCCAAGGCCAAGCAAAAAACTCCATACTCATCGAATGGATTTCACAAGCCTCATAGGTCGGCCAATTGTATTCAGGAACAGAATAGTTGCGACTCATATAGACTTGAAAAGCATGACCCGCTTCGTGTGTCAATACATTGATGTCTCCCGAAGTTCCATTGAAGTTAGAGAAGATAAAAGGAGCTTTTTGATTGCTGATAAAATTGCAGTAGCCACCCGTAGCCTTACCTTTTCTACTCACCAAATCCATCAAATCATTGTCCAACATAAAATTGAAAAACTCATCCGTTTCGGGCGAAAGGTCGGCATACATTTTCTTTCCATTCTCAACAATCCAATCGGGATTACCCTTAGGAGTAGGATTTCCTGTATTGAAAGTCAGCATAGTATCATAGTAAGCCAGTGAGTCCAAACCCAGACGTTTGGCTTGTCTTTGGCGCAATTCCGCAGCCACAGGAACTACTTCCTCCAATACTTGCTGACGGTAATTTGCCACCATTTTGGCATCGTAGTCCGTTCGCATCAAACGGTTGTAAGCCAAAGGCACATAGTTTTCATAGCCCAATTTGGTCGCTATCAAATGGCGAACCTTCACCAACTCATCAAAAATACGGTCAATCTCACCTGCATTTTTCTCAAAGAATCCCCACTTCGCCTCGCTTGCACGTTTACGCATGTCTCTATTCAAATCCTGCTCAAAAGGAGTCAATTCCTGCAAATTGCGTTCTTTTCCTTCAAATAGGATTTTTGCAGAAGCCAATAATTTGGTATAAGAACTCGCCAGTTGATTCTCTCGCTTTAAATCTTCTACCACTTCGGGTGAAATTGTTTTGACCTTTGCTGCTGCAATGTCAAACAGCTGTTTGCCCCATTTTTCCTCCAATGCGTCCTTGAATCGAGAATCAATCAAAGCTTGATAGAATTTTGACTCCAATTCTTGAAAAACAGGTAATTGTTCGTCAAAAAACTGCTGTTCCACAACGTATTGCTCATTCGTTGTATCCTGTGTATAGCGAATAGCCGCAATTTGGTTCATGCTGTCAAAAGCCGAGCGCAAATCATTGATTCGACTCATTGCCTCATCTTGTGCCTTCAATTCACTTGCCTCGCTAAAAGTTTGTATTGCCGCTTCAAAGTCTGCCTTGAAAGAAGACATATCTGGACGACTGTATTCAAAATCATTGAATTTCATAGAGATGTTTGTTTTTTTGTTCAGTAGCAAAATTAGATAAAACATCAGATTTATTCGAGGTGAGTCTTTAAAAATATCTGCCCGTACAAGTTTCCTAACTTATACGAAACCAAGCGGCAAGTCTCCAGACTTGCTGGTAAATAACAAGGAGATTGAGGAGACTCCAAATAAGGATTTTGCTCAAGTGTGGAGAATGAACAGGTCTAAAAACTCAAAGGCACAGTTTGCATTTATTCGACCCTATTCCACTCTTCAATCCGACAATCGATATGCAATTTGGTATGAGCCATTCCCTTTTCTTTCTTCTCCAAAAACCCCACTCCCATCAAATAAACCTTTTTGTTCTTTGCAGTATAAGCATCCGCATAGCCCTTTTCTTTAATTTGCTTCAAAGCCCGTTTGACCAAATTTTCGACCGTTCCCTTTCGAGCAAATTTGAATTCAATAATGTATAGTTTGTCATCAAATTCAATCACCCCATCTATTCGCCCATCAATAGTAGAACGCTCTGACAACATTTCAATCCCAATCAAGGTGAAAACCATTTGAAACAGCGAATGAAAATATGCTTCATTTGCGCTTTCACGCAATTGATAGGGAATCACTGCAAAATAAGACCGCAAAAGCTGCAAAAACATTGCTTTGTCAAATTTGCGCAATGCTCTGTGCATCATCAAAGCACCTGTCTGAATTTGGTGACGAGGCATCTTCGCATACTTCTGTATGATGTGAGCCGCAAAAGACCAACGAACCTCGTGATTTGGATAGTTAAGCATATAATAAGAAGTCAAATCTTCATAACCTGTACCCGTAATCGTCAGGTAACCCGTTTGAAACAACAAGCCCTCTACACTCAAATTCTCCAATTCCGCCGCATCAAATATTTCTTCCGTTACCTTTACATTCTCATAAGCCGTAGGTTCTTTTTTGAGTGCTTTGTCCTCCATTCTTGCTCTTTGGATAATCAAATCAATCAACAAAGTAGGTGTTCCCGATTTGTACCAATAATTCTTAAATTCCAAGCGATTGCAGAGGTGCACAATCGAATAAGGATTGTAAATCTTATTGATTCCATCCCAAGAATAGCCATTGTACCAATGTTTGACGGCTTTCATCAAATCTTCATGAGAAGAAAAATTAAATTTTTGCTGCAATGCCTCCAAATAATCTACAAAATAGCTTTCCACATCTTCTTGTGTCAAACCGACCACATCGTTCAGTTCAGGCATCAAACTCAAATCATCCACATTGTTCATTCCCGAAAAAACCGAAACCTTCGCCAATTTGGAAACACCTGTGATGAATACTTTCTCTAAAGAATTATGTTCAGCTTTCAAAGAGGTATAAAACTCCTTCAATACCTTTCGGTTTTCTTCTGCTTTGATAGGGTCATTGATAAAATCTGTTACAGGCTTATCATATTCATCTACCAAGACCACTACTTTTTGTCCGATTTTTTTATGAAGTTTTAGTATTAGCTCACTCAGCAATTCTTTGTAAAATTCGCTACTCGTTCCGATTTTATGAATTTGAGCAGCTCTTTTTATTCTAATTGCAATACTCTCTTCAAATAATTCCTTTGTATTGTTGTAACTCATTGAAGAAAAATCCACCCGAATCACAGGATATTCTTTCCATTCCCATTTGTCATACACATACAAGCCTTCAAACAAATGTTTTTTACCTTGATACAAAGCCTCTAAAGTATTCACCAACATAGATTTACCGAACCTCCGAGGGCGAGATAAAAACAAATACCTACCTGTATTCAACAAGGTCAGCATTTGCTTGGTCTTGTCCACATACAATAATCCCTCTTGTCGGATAGCTTCAAACCCAGACTCAGTAGTTGGTAGTTTTTGGAATTTACTCATGTTACAAATTTAATCAATTGTGTGTAGTTTTTTATAAACATCAATAGATTTTGCAAAACCTTCAATCTAAATTTATGAATTAACTAACAATCGTTCGTTAGTTTTAAATAAATTTCAATATAATTGTACTTGAATTATGGTTTTCATAAAAAAATCCAACTTTTATTGGATTTTTGTTAAAATTGTTTTTATTTTGAGAAAAACAAAGCAATTTATTATCAAAATAATCATACAATGAACAATTCCATAACCAAAGACTTACCCTATCAGCAAGGCTGCAAACACCAAGCCTATGATAGAAACCACGAAATAGAAGGCTTATACATTCCAGAAATGGAAAAAGATGCTTGTGGTATAGGTATGGTTGCCAACCTCCAAAACCAAAAATCACACTTGATTATCGAACAAGCCATCACCATGCTCGAAAATATGGAGCATCGGGGAGCTTGTGGTTGCGAACCCAATACAGGAGATGGTTCGGGAATTATGATTCAATTGCCGCATGATTTTTTGAAGGAAGAATGTAGTAAATTGGGTTTTGGACTGCCCGAATTTGGGCATTATGGCGCAGGATTGGTGTTTCTTCCAAAAGATGATTTTTTGCGGAATCGCTGCAAAGAATTGATTGAAGGATATGCCACCAAACTACATTTGCAGGTTTTGGGCTACCGAGCATTGCCTACTTCAAATGAAGGGGTTGGGGCAGGCTCATTGGCAGTTGAACCAGAGAGTGAGCAGATTTTTATTAGCTCCAATAAATACACATTTCTCGACTTAGAACGCCGTTTGTTCATTTTCCGAAATTTTATTACCCGTGAAGTTCGCAATACATTAATCGAAGCAGAAGACTTTTACCTTCCCTCTTTGTCCTACAAAACGATGGTTTACAAAGGGCAATTGACTACTTACCAACTCCGACCTTATTTTGCAGACCTAAATGATGAACGAGTTGTTTCAGCCATTGCAGTGGTTCATTCCCGTTTTTCGACCAACACTTTTCCCAAATGGCGTTTGGCGCAGCCCTTCCGATACATTGCCCAC
>JBMYXW010000175.1:0-6441 GCA_049608825.1 Chitinophagales bacterium | reverse complement strand
TACAAAAATACTTAAAAAATCACCATTCCACGAAATCACACTTTTCTTATAGAATAACTACTCACAAATAAGATAAAAGATATCTTTTTCATACTGCAAATTGTGATTTTTGTATAACGGTTGAAATATTCTATCGTACCAAAACGACATTCCCCTTCTCAAAAACATTTTGTCCACACAAATCACCTCCGCCATTTTCTCCTTCAAAACTCAACCACCAAACATACAATCCATTCGGCAAATCTTGGAATTTGGTATTCCTACCCTTCCAAGATTGCCCAATATCATTGGTTTCAAAAACCACTTCTCCCCAACGATTGAAAACTTTGAAGGTGAAGTGATTGAGCGTTCTATCAAAACAGTTCGTTGCTATCTTCAATTGGTCATTGATGCCGTCACCATTAGGTGAAAAAGCGGAGGGGATTTGAAATCTGCAATTCGTGGAGGCAGACATTTCAAGTTGCACACTTTCGGTAATTGTTTCACAATCGTTGGTGATTTCGACCGAATAATTGCCCGATTCTGTCACCAAAAAATCAGCTTTGGTCGAGCCATCTTGCCACAAATAACCCGTAGCCGATTCATTGGAGACATCCAATACAAGAGGTGCGTCGATGCAGCGATTTTCGCCCAATATATTGGAGGTCAAAGGTGGAATAAGGCTGACCAAAATGCTGTCTTCAAATTCGGCACAGTCATCTGAAGGAGTCAATACCATTTTGAAATACCTGCTAATCGTAGGCGAAACTTCAATGGAAAAAGCTTCTTGGTTTATATCTGCCTCTTGCCAATACACCGCTTCAATATTTTCTCTATCTTCAATACTCAAAGTAATGGATTCACCTTCACAAACTACCGAATCAGGCGTTTTGGTATAGAGAATTGCTTGTGTGTCTTTGACAAAAATGGTGAGGCTGTCCATTGTACTTGGACAAGTGCCTATACCATCCGCTTGAGCATAAAAAGTAGTGCTTTCGTTGAGCTGCAAAGTGCGAACAGGCGGAAGTTCTTCATTGTCGAGCCATCGAAAACCACCATCATTGTTGACCTCCAAAAACAATTCTATCATTTGTCCATTGCAGATAGTGTCTTCCGAAGCGGTGATTTCGATACTGGGCGGAGGATTGACCACAATTGTTACGACTTCAGGAGGGTGTTGGCAGCCATTGAAGTCAATCGGAACAATTTCGTAAGTTGTTGTCGTTATTGGAGTCAGTGAAATGGGATTGGCATAAATATCCAAATCTTTCCAAAAAATCGTTTCCAAATTACTGCCATAGACTTCAATATCAATCGTTTCGCCTTCGCAAATTTGTGGAGCTTCAATAGGTTCAAGTACAATTTCTAAGCTGCTGGGCGGAGCTTCAATAGTATCTGATAATGTAATCGTACAGCCTGTAAAAGAGGTCAATTCCACGGAAATCACATCGCCCACAATAGCGTTTTCGATGGTTGTAATGCGTTCAGTATCTCCATTCGACCACAAATATTCTGCAAATCCTTCTGCAACGGAAAGTGTAGCCGTTCCTTCTCCAATGCAAACACTACTTTCAAAACCAATGTTCAAGGGCAGACAAGAAGTATCGATATAGGCATAGCCCGCATGGTCGCCTTTGCCACAATCGGTGGTCAACAATTCGATACTGATTTCTTGACCAACATATTCTGACAACTCAAAACCCACCGAAGTCCAAGGCAAAACCTCCCATCCATTGCAGTTGATAAATCCTGGAATATCGGGATTTGCCCTCACCGAATACTCCCCACAAGGCAACAAATCGCCCGCCTCATTGAAGACCCGCATTTCAAAACGGGGCTGCAAATGGTCTTGATGTCCAGGATCTTGCAGGAGTACTGCATATTGTACCAAAAAATATACATTCTCGGGTGTGACCATGAAGGTTTTCAATACCCTTTCTGCTCCGCCACCCGAACTTTTATTGCCGAGCCGAAGCGAATGATTGCCACCTTCGGCCACTCGATGGATGGTCAAATCACAAACTGAAGCTACTGGGTCGGGAGATAGATTGGTGTGGGTAATCAAGTGCTGGAAGGGAGAAAGGTTTGGGGTACTGACATCTACTTCTCCTTCCGTTGTGATAAATCCAATGAAACTTTTCCATCCGTCCAAAGTACCCAATTCAAAATTTTCATTGTTGCAGCCGCTGTCTTGGGCGGATAAGGAGAAAGAATGTATTAGAAGTAGTGATAGAATAAGTAGAATTTTATGTGTTTTTTGGAAAATCATTGTGTTTTTGTTTCAGTAAATCAAGATACAGAAAAACCCTGTTATTGATAAGAAAAATATCTACTTTTAGAATTTTAATATTTTGTCAACAATTTTGGAAAATCATTTGGCAAACTACGATATTGAAGTGCTTAAAGAATATGGAAAAATGCTGAGAGTGATGTTGGAGGAGGTAAAAAGGCGTATATTCGAGGCATTTTTCACCACAAAAGACGTAGGGAAAGGCACAGGATTGGGGTTTTCTATTTTACTACTAATAGAGAACGAATCCACTAATCACGATAAAAAATAAGAACAAATGAACTACTTGCAAGCAGAAAACTTGACGAAAGTATATGGCGACAAAGTGCTTTTTGAGAATATTGACATCAGTATCAACAAAGGGCAAAAAATTGCACTAATAGCCCAAAACGGTATTGGAAAAACAACTTTGCTGAGGATTTTGGTGGGTTTGGATTCTTCGGATTTAGGCGGTTCGGTGCAAGTGCATCGGGATGTGAAGGTAGGTTATCTATCGCAAGACCCACAATTTGATTCTTCTTATACCGTACTCGAAGCCATTTTTTATTCCGACAATCCTGTGCTGACTGCCATTCGAGAGTATGAAGCGATGTTGGTGAAGCATGAAAAAAATCCCAGCCCTGCAAACTCGGAAGCTTTGCAGCAGGCTATCAACCAAATGCAAAACTTGAATGCTTGGGATTATGAAGCCAAAATCAAAGAAATTCTTTTTCGCTTCAAAGTCTCCAAACTCGACCAAAATGTATCAGAACTGTCTGGTGGTGAGCGCAAACGGGTAGCAATGGCAAGGGTATTGATTGAAGCTCCTGACCTTTTGGTGATGGATGAGCCTACCAACCATTTGGACATGGAGATGATTGAGTGGCTCGAAAAATTTCTTGGGCAGCAAAATATGACGATTCTGTTGGTGACACATGATCGTTACTTTTTGGATAGGGTGACGGACGAAATCATCGAATTGGAGAGAGGAAGTGTACAGATTTTTAGAGGAAATTATGAATATTATCTGGAGAAAAAGGCAGAACTTGACTTCAATTTGGGGCAAGAAGTCGACAAAGCCAAAAAGTTGATGAAGCGAGAACTGCAATGGCTTCGCACACAACCCAAAGCGAGGGGAACGAAAGCAAAGTCTCGAATTCAAGCTTTTGACCCCATCGAAGAAAAGGCAAAAACCAATTTGGAGCAAGAGAGTTTGGGTTTTGAAGGCATCCGAATGGCAAGACTTGGCAATAAAACGATGGAGATTCAAGACATCAACAAAGCCTATGGTGACCACGTAATGCTCAAAAATTTCAGCTATACTTTTAAGCGTAGAGACCGAGTCGGCATAGTGGGCAGAAATGGCGCAGGAAAATCCACTTTACTGAATATGCTGACGGGCAAGGAGAAACCTGATGCTGGCAAAATTGTGTTGGGTAAAACGGTGGTTTTTGGCTATTATACACAAATGGGTTTGAATCTCAAAGTGGATAAAAAGGTGATTGATGTGGTGCGAGAGATTGCCGAGTTTATACCGATGGAACAGGGGAGGAGTTTGACTGCCGAGCAACTGCTCACCCATTTTCACTTTCCATATAGCAAACACGATAATTATGTGTCAACGCTCAGTGGAGGAGAAGAACGCCGTTTGTATTTGCTGACGGTTTTGATGAAAAATCCCAACTTCCTCATATTGGATGAGCCGACGAATGATCTCGATATCATGACACTCAATGTGTTGGAAGATTTTTTGCGATTGTATCAAGGTTGTTTGGTCGTTGTATCTCACGACCGTTATTTTATGGACAAGTTGGTTGACCACCTATTTGTCTTTGAAGGAGATGGAAAAATTCGGGATTACCCTGGTAACTATTCTCAATATCGAGAGTTCAAAGAGGAAAAGGAAAAAGAAGCAAGGATAGAACGAAAGGAGGAAAAAAAGAGCGAGAAAAAGAATGAGCCTACTCCTATTGCTCAAACAAAATCCGACCAACCGAAAGTAAAATTGTCTTTTAATGAAAAAAAGGAATACCGCAAATTGGAGAAGGACATCGAAAAATTGGAGGACGAAAAAGCTGCTTTGGAGGAGAAATTGAATGCGGGAACGGGTAGTTATGAGGATATGCAGCAATGGGCGGAAAGGATTGGGGTGATTATTGAAGAGGTGGATGAAAAGTCGGATAGGTGGTTGGAATTGAGCGAGTTTATGTAGAGAAATTTGTATGTATGTAAAGTGAATTTATCTCTACATAATTCATTCAAATTATATGGATGCTATTGGAGTTGAAATTGAACAAATTGAAGAATCAATGGTGTTCAAATCATACAATAAATTCTACATCGTTGAGTTGAGTACCAACAAAGACTTATTAAATTACTGGAAAAGCAAAATAGAAATAGAAATAATAATCCAATGAATATTGAAAACAAAATATAGACTTGAAGAAAAAACACAACTATTAGATTTTCAAAATCTAATAGTTGTATTCATTACAAGCCTAAAAAATAGATTGCTAAATTAAATCTTATCCACCAGTACTTTATAACTTGGATCCTCCAATACATTCACATCAATTATTTTAGCTGCATTTTTGAGTAATTTTTGACAATCTCGACTCAAATGATGTAAGTGAATCTTTTTACCTGCTTTGTGGTAACGTTCTGTAATTTTATTGAGGGCTTCAATAGCTGACATATCAACGACTCTACTTTCTCTAAAATCAATGATTACTTCTAATGGGTCGTTCACTACATCGAATTTTTCGTTGAATACTGTCACCGAACCAAAAAACAAAGGGCCATAAATCTCATAATGTTTCACACCCTTCTCATCAATTGATTTTCTTGCTCTAATACGTATTGCATTGTCCCAAGAAAAAACCAGTGCAGCTATAATGACCCCTATAATGACTGCCAGTGCCAAATTATGCAGTACAACGGTCACAAGTGTTACGACAACCATAACAAAAATATCTGATTTTGGCATTTTATTAATGGTTCTTAGACTTGCCCATTCAAAAGTACCAATCGCAACCATTATCATTAGACCTGTAAGGGCAGCCATGGGTAATTGTTCTATTATTCCAGAGCCGAACATAACAAAAGTTAATAAAACCACCGCTGCAACAATACCCGATAGTCGTTCCCTTGCGCCATTTGAAATATTGATAAGGCTTTGACCTATCATCGCACATCCACCCATGCCAGAAAATACACCTGATAACATATTCGCAATACCTTGGGCAACAGCTTCTTTGTTTCCTCTACCACGAGTTTCCGTGATTTCGTCCACAATGTTTAGCGTCAATAAACTTTCAATTAAGCCAACACCCGCCATAATTGCAGCATAAGGAAAAATCAAGGTCAAGGTTTCTAAATTAATCGGGACATTTGGTAAGTGAAAAGGAGGAAACCCACCTTCAATAGAAGCAATATCTCCCACAGTTTTTGTGTCTATACCAAAGCCTACAACAATTCCGAAAACAACCAAAATAGCTGCTAAAGAAGCAGGAATGGCTTTGGTTAGTTTTGGTAATCTCCAGATTATAAGCATTGTCAATAGAACCAAACCAAGCAAAACGTATAAAGATTCGCCTGTTAACCAATAACCACTTGAATCTTTGAATTGGTCCAGTTGTGACATGAAAATGATAATAGCCAAGCCATTTACAAATCCAAAAATAACAGGATGTGGTACCAGTCGCATTAGTTTACCTAACCTAAATAAACCAGCCAACACTTGTATTAAACCAGCTAAAACGACTGTGGCAAATACGTATTCAGCTCCGTGAGAAACAGCCAATGCGACTATTACAACTGCAACAGCACCAGTAGCACCTGAAATCATTCCTGGTCGCCCGCCTAAAATCGATGTAACCAGCCCCATAACGAAGGCCGCATAAAGCCCTGTCAAAGGAGGCAAGCCTGCAATCATTGCAAAGGCTATTGCTTCTGGAACAAGTGCCAGAGCAACAGTAAGACCTGATAATATTTCAGTTTTGAAATCTACTTTTTGTCTAAAATCGAATAAGTTTAAAAATTTTTCCATAATAATGTTTTCTCAAGTGATTTATTCACTTGAATTAAATAACTCTAACTAATTTGAAAATGTAAAGGATTCTCAGTGGACTGGACTTAAAAATGAGTACAATTCTTTGGTTATGAGAAGCTTAATATAAATTGAATCATGTTTG
>JBMYXW010000174.1:0-6452 GCA_049608825.1 Chitinophagales bacterium | reverse complement strand
CTAACTTTTGGTAGGGAAATTTGGGTTTATCTTTCTGAAATAACTCTTAAACATCAAAATGTAAAAATTTAATTGTGTATTTTTTTGATTTCAAGTTGCCCCATAACTTATAATTGCTTTGGTTTAAATATTGACAGACGGTTTTTAATTTTTAGTTACATTTGCAGTAGATATTAATCTAAAAGATAAAGAAAATAGAATGAGTAATGAAGAATTGAATAAGTTGGCAAAAAATAGGGTTGTTTACTGCAAAAAATACAGTATTCCATTGGAGCATTTGTTTGAGATTTTGGAAGACCAAAAAGTAGTGCCAATGATTCGTGGCAAAGCAATGGAATACAATGCCTTTCTGGCTTTGAAGTCTGTGTTGTCTAAATCACAATTTCTAAGTTATACATTTCGATAAACAAGCGACAAAAGAAACCATTCTTCTTTCTTACTTTTGCCCACTAAAATACAATCCATCAATTAAAAACGTCTATCAAAATGAACAGAAAATTCTACCCTTTTTTATTTTTATTTACAGCATTGAGTTTGGTATTCTATGGTTTTGAAAACCTGCAATTTTTGCCCGACTACAAGAAGAAACAAGCCAACAATGGAGCTGAAGTCATTGAAGGGGTGATTGTTGTGAAATTCCAAAACACCCTTGAAGTATTGGACTATGACAATCCACAAACTTCTGCCCCACAATTCAATCAATTGTTGAAAAAACACCGTATCAGTAGCATTGAAGCAGTATTCCCAAAAGTAGCAGAATCGGGATTGGTGAAGGCGGAAGAAATGGCAAAAATTCACTTTTTGAGGTTTACACATCCTACTGCACCTGCTGTTTTGGCGGCTGATTTTGGAGAGCTTCGAGGTGTAGAGTATGCCGAACCCAAATACAAATCTTACCTTCAAGACGTTCCCAACGACCCACAATATACTATACAAGGATACTTAAACAATGCCTTGAACGCAGAAGCGGCTTGGGACATTGCCAAAGCTGAAAATGGAGATGTAAGTGTAGCGATTGTGGACAGTGGAACGGATTGGCCACACGAGGATTTGGAATCTAATATGTGGACGAATCCAAACGAAATTGCAGGAAATGGCATTGACGATGATGAAAATGGCTATGTGGATGATATCAGAGGTTGGAATTTTCAGAGCAACAACAATAATCCGCAACCCAATGGAAACAGTCACGGTACGCATGTATCAGGCATTGCAGCTGCAGCAACAGACAATGGAATCGGCATTTCGAGTATTAGCTGGAATCCCAAACTAATAGGAATCAATGCTTCGACTCCTGGCTCAGGAGCAGGTATTTCTTTTGGTTATGAGGCGATTGCTTATGCCACAACGGTAAATGCGGATGTGGTAAATTGCAGTTGGGGACGAGGTGGTGCGCCGTCTTTGTTTGAAGAAGAAGTAGTAGATTTTGCGACTGAAAACAATACCTTGGTGATTGCAGCAGCAGGAAATGGAGGTACAGACAATGTAGGTGACTCCAATGATGAAATGCCTTTTTACCCCTGCAATTATAAAAATGCTTTATCAGTTGGAGCTACACAAGATGCAACAGATTTGATTGCAGGTTATTCCAATTACGGTTTGACTGTCAATGTATTTGCGCCAGGTTCGGGGATTTTGAGTACCTATCCCGACAATACTTATGGCTTCAATTCGGGTACTTCAATGGCTTCACCAGTTGTAGCGGGCTTGGCGGCAATGGTCAAAGCAACACATCCCGATTGGACTGCACAGCAAATTGGAGAACAAATTCGTGTAACTTGTGATCCTATCGAAGGTGCTAATTCTCCACAGCTTGCGGGTTTTTTGGGCAATGGTCGAATCAATGCTCTTAGGGCCGTTAGCGAAGAATCTCCTGCGATTCGTTTGGACAGTTATTTTATTTTGGACAGTGGCGGAGATGGCGAATTGGATGCAGGTGAATCCATCACTTTATTTCTAACCTTCGTCAATCGATTAGCAACAACGAATGGTGTCGCAGTTTTCTTGAGTACAGACGATGAAAATATACAGTTCATCAACAATGCAGATGCAATATCTACCATTGAAACCAACCAATTGATTTCTACAAAGTTCACCTTTGACATAGATCCCAATGCGCCTCGTGGACAAGAGGTATTGTTCAAAATAGACTTGACAAATGGCATTTATACAGATTATGACTTATTGAAGCTGACCATTTCTCCCCCAAAATTCATTGCCCACAATACAGGTCCATTGAGAATGTCGGTGAGTAATCAAGGTAGTTTGGGTTTTGCAGGTTTTTCTGGGCAAGCACCTGGAGATGGATTTTCTTGGAATGAGCAGAATTTGTTGTTTGAAGGTGGTTTGGTAATGGCAGCAAGTGCCAATCAAATTTCGGATTGTATCAGAGGACTAGGAAACGAGCCGAATGAGGAGTTTAAGGCATTGGATGGAGAAATTTTGCAGTTTGTCAGTCCAGGCGAAAAAGCGCATGAAGAAAGCTCCATTGTGATTGTGGATTCTTTGGCAACCAATCCAATTGGTGTTTCTATTCTACAAGAAAGCTATGCAGATACAGCATCTTCCAGACAAAATTTTGTGATTCTAAAATATACACTCAAAAACGAAACGCCCGATACAATTGACAATCTACATGTTGCCTTGTTTTTTGATTGGGACATTGGCGCAGACTTCAATGACTTTGGACGCTTGGATGAAGACCGACGCTTGGGTTATGCCTACAATTCGGTGGGCGGCAAAAACTACATTGGAGCGACCAAAATGTTGTCTTCCGAAGTAGGTTATTCTTACCGAACGCTTCACAATCCCGATGAACTTTACGACAATTTTACCGATGCCGAAAAATGGCAGTTTATCACTGGAGGTATTCAGACACAAGATATTGACGCTACAGATATTTCGACTTACAGCGGTGCTGGACCCTTCAAAATCGCTCCCAACGAAACAGCTGAAGTGGGTTTTGCTTTGATTGGCGCACATGGTTTTGAAGAATTGGCGGCAGCAGCAGATACAGCGCAGTTGGTTTGGGATGGTTTGGACATCATTTCTTCTATTGACGAAATCCCTGTTTCCAAACTCACCGACTTAACTTTGTTCCCGAATCCTTTCTACAATGATTTGAAGATGAGCTATGAATTGAAACAAAAAGACCAAGTTCACATCAGCTTGTTTGATATGCAGGGGCAAAGAATTGAAGTGCTGAAAGATGAACTTCAATCTGCTGGCACACATCACTTCAATTTTGATTTAACGGATAAAATTCCTGCGGGTACATATTTGCTGCAATTGCAGATAGGTGAGCAGGCATTGACGAAGAAGGTGGTGAGGTTTTAGTGTTATTTTATGAAAGTTGAGGGAATATTCATTCCCTTACTTTCATAAAATATTGGGATTTTTCTTGAAAAAGTGAAAATTTTTTTAGCCTCAAATAATGCATCCAATCATTATTTGAGGCTTTTTGTTGCTTATTCATAGCCGTTAAGGAAAACTCTTGTTTATCAACCCTAAAAGGGTTCTATCAATAGCACGGGGCAACGCCCATAGCCGTCAAGCTAAGGAAAAATCCTGTCTATTAACCCTGAAAGGGTTTTAGCAATAGCACGGGGCAACGCCCTGTGAATCAATCATATTGTGTGAATTAGCCCTGAAAGGGCGAAAGCATTCAACTATCCTCTGCTTTCGCCCTTTCAGGGCTAATTCATGGCTTTAATTTCACCCACAGGGCGTTGCCCTGTGTTAATGCTGATGCCCTTTCAGGGCAATTCGTCTTAGTTTGACCGCTATGAAACCATTGAATATGAAAAACGAGAAGAACGAATATACATTCGTGGATTAAATATCAATCAATTTTTCATAGAGCCAGATAAACAAGAGTAGCAAATATTTGAAAACTAATTGATATCTAACTTATTCAAAATTCAATACCTCCAATACCGAATCCATGATAAAAGCAGTAAACATTAAAAAGTCGTTTGGCGACAAAGAAGTACTCAGAGGCATCAATGCACAGTTTGAAACAGGCAAGGTCAACTTGGTGATAGGTTCGAGTGGATCAGGCAAAACAGTTTTTATGAAATGTTTGATAGGTTTGATGCAGCCTACTTCGGGCGATGTGTTTTATGATGGAATCAATTTTACCCAACTCAATCAACGAGAAAAAAAAGCAATTCGCACCAAAATCGGGATGCTTTTTCAAGGTTCAGCCCTGTTTGACTCCATGACAGTAGAGGAAAATGTGAGATTCCCCTTAGACATGTTCACCAACTTCACCCAAAAGGAAAAACTCGACCGAGTCAATTTCTGCCTCGAAAGAGTGACACTAAATGGAGCTAACGACAAATTTCCTGGAGAAATCAGTGGAGGAATGATGAAGCGTGTAGGAATAGCACGAGCCATTGTGTTGAATCCCAAATACTTGTTCTGTGATGAACCCAATTCTGGCTTAGACCCCAAAACAGCGATTGTAATTGACGATTTGATTCACGACATCACCGAAGAATACGAAATGACGACCATTATGAATACACACGACATGAACTCTGTCTTGGGTATTGGTCAAAAAATCGTCTTTTTGCACCACGGATTGAAGGAGTGGGAAGGCAACAATAAAGCGGTTTTGAAGAGCAACAATGAGGCAGTGAATGATTTTATTTTTGCTTCTGAATTTTTGAAGGCATTGAAGGACGGAGCGGGAAAGTAAAATTAATGGTGACTACGGTAGTTTATTAAACTACCATAGTCTCATGTGACAGATTTTGTCAAAGAACCAAATTAATTAAAAAGAAACAATAGCCTTTTAGAAAAAACTACGATATTTGTGACAATCAAGGAAAACAAACATTATGTCAAACAATTATTCCTATATCAGCAATGCCCATCCAGCATATATAGAGTCCTTATACAAAGAGTATCAACAAGATAAAGACGCTATAGATACGGATTGGAGAAAATTTTTTGAAGGCTTCGACTACGCAGTCGTGAGTGCCAATGGCAACGGGACTGCTACCAACACAAGAAAAACGGCCACACCTCCAAAAGAAACAGACGTTTCGTGGCTCGAAGAATTGAAGGTGTACAACCTCATTCAAGCCCACAGAGCCAAAGGGCATTTGGAATCAGACACCAATCCCATTCGTCCACGCAGGGACAGAAAAGCGCATTTGACCTTGAAAGATTTTGGCTTGACCGAAGCTGATTTGAGTAAAACCTTTGCAATAGGAAGCGAAATCGGAATGAAAAATGCCTCCCTTCAAGATATATACAATCGACTCCGAAAAGTATATTGTGGAAGCATTGGTGTAGAATTTATGCACAATGTCAAACCAGAAGTTCAGCAATGGTTTATTGACCACTTTGAAGCCGAGAAAAAAGGCTTTGGATTCGATGGTTCTACCAAAAAACACATTCTTCGCAAACTCAACCAAACCGTTGTTTTTGAGCAATTTTTGCATACCAAATATGTAGGACAAAAACGATTTTCCTTAGAAGGAGGAGAATCGACCATCCCTGCAATTGATGCGATGATTCACGAAGCGGCTTCAACAGGAGCAAAAGAAATCGTCATTGGAATGGCTCACAGAGGGCGTTTGAATGTATTGGTTAATATACTCGGTAAGACTTATGAGCAAGTGTTCAGCGAGTTTGAAGGACATTTTCCAGAACAGACAATGGGAGATGGTGATGTGAAATATCACTTGGGCTATTCTTCTCAGGTAGATACCAAATCAGGAGAAAGAGTGTATTTGAAATTGGCTCCAAATCCTTCGCACTTGGAAGCTGTCAACCCCGTAGTAGAGGGCTATGCACGAGCCAAAGCAGATGCTATTTACGATTTTGATTACGATAGTTTGATGCCGATTCTGATACATGGTGATGCCGCTATTGCAGGACAAGGCATTGTATATGAGGTCGTTCAAATGTCGCAATTACCAGGTTATTATACGGGTGGAACGATTCATTTTGTTATCAACAATCAGATTGGATTTACCACAGATTTTGACGATGCTCGTTCTGCAAATTATTCTACCGACATAGCCAAGATTGTGGAAGCACCTGTTATTCATGTCAATGGAGATGATGTAGAAGCAGTCGTTTTTGCTGCAAAAGTAGCTACCCAATACCGACAAAAATTCAACAAGGACATATTTGTGGACATGGTTTGTTATCGGAAACATGGACACAACGAAGGAGATGATCCCAAGTTTACCCAACCCATCATGTACAAGTTGATTGCAAATCACGACAATCCTCGTGACTTGTACTCACAAAAATTGGCAGCAGCAAATGAAATAGAAGCAGCATTGGCAAAGAGATTGGACAAAGAGTTTCGCCAATTATTGCAAGAGCGTTTAGATATGGTTCGCAATGAAGAACCTCTTCCTTACCAACTGCAAGAGTCAGAATTGGCTTGGGAAAAATTGAAGCCAACCATCAAAGCGGAAGATTTTGAA